>JBIKZM010000186.1:0-3766 GCA_044354735.1 Crocinitomicaceae bacterium | reverse complement strand
CTTCACCTTGGAGAACAGAATGAATAAATAAGGCTGCATTCTGTTGAGTTGGTATCAAGATATCTCCAGGCTTCAAAAGGATTTCTCTTTCAATCGTTTCAAGCTCCAATTTGGAGAGTTTGAAATGACCTTCATAGGGGCGGGTAGGGGCTTTGTAATCCTTAACAACAAAGCAATTCACTGCCTTATAATAGAACGAATCAATGATTTGAAATGCAATACCATTTACTTTTAAAAACTGAATAACTTTCGTTTCTTGTCCGCCAACAACATAAAACTTGGGAACTGCAATGGAGTCTTGTGGAATATAGTCGTGGTAGTATGGAATGTATTTTTCATAAGGTTGAGTGCGGTCGTATTCAAGCTGAGCGAGTCCTGTGACCGGATGAATCGGATAAACTGCCTTGTAGCCTTTGAAGCGAATGCTGTCGTTTTGTTGCGCGTTCAATTGATAATTAAAGTAAAAGAAGTTTTGTGCTTGGCTCCATTGAATGGCTTCTTTTCGCGCTTTTTCAATGCGCTCTGCATTTCCAATAGCATAAGCAATGGTGGCGTTCATGAATTGCAGCGTGGCTTGCACGCGCTGAGGGAAAGGTTTGAGCATGTGCGTCTCGACGGTGAAAGAAAGGGAATGGAACAAACTGGCATAACCCATCGCATAGCGGGGCAGGTCATTAAAGGCGACGATACCTTCTTCGGGTGTTTCGCCCTTTAATTCGACATACGGGAACAATTCAAAGTTTCCAATTTGGCAATAATCTTTGAGTGTAGGGATACAGTGGTCATAGGTCAAGGAGCGCATACTCGGAGCAAGTCGTTCTTTCATGGAGCTGATGTACGTCAGTGTGTAAGGGTAGTCTGCGCCGTTAGATACGTGGTTGTCTATGAAGATGTCGGGGTCGAGGGCTTGAAAAATTTGGACAAAAGTGAGCGTATTGACGGCATCCATTTTGGTGAAGTCTCTGTTGAGGTCGAGGTTTTTTGTGGAACCTCTGAAACCGTATTCTTCAGGACCATTTTGATTGGCGCGGCTCGTGCTTGAACGGTTGTACATACCACCTACATTATATGCCGGAATAAAGGCAATAACAGGTAAATCAGCGCCAGCTTGACTCTTTATGGGCTTGCCTGCGCCGATCCATTGATCGAGCCATATCAGGCAAGCGTTGATGCCGTCTGGTTCACCAGGATGAATGGCATTGTTGATGAGTATAGTGGTGCTGTTGCGCGCCTTTTCAAAGGTCTGGCTAGAATCTCGGTGGCCATTGACCACACACAAGTAGATAGGCTGGCCGTAGTCTGAGCTGCCCATGTTGTAGAGCTTGATTTCTTTGTGCGCGCGATCTAATTGCTGAAGGTGTGTAATGAGCTCGTCATAGGTTGGGGAGGTGTTGCCCAGCCAATTTTGCTGTGCTTGACTCGTGATGGAGGCGCCAAGTACCAGAAGTAAGAATAGTTGTTTCATAGCGCTAAATTACAAATTGCAATTTAGCTGCTCAAAAGTCTAGAAAGAGGGGCAGCTGATGCGTCGGAAGTCGCGGGCTGGTTTTTTGCATTTGAGGTTGATGCCCAGCGAAACTTCATGAGAGCCTCCGCTTACGCCATTGCCAAGAGGTGATACCGTGAGGTCATAGCTGTAGCCAATTCTGTATTTGTCTGTATTGATGCCCACGGTTAAGATAAACGCATCTTTGTTGCGGTACCAAGCCCCAATGGTAAAGCTTTCATACTTTAGATAAGCGCCAACATTCAATTGTTGAAATCCGTTTTGGTTCTGATAGATGATGTTGGGAGATAAAAACGTTGTGCTTGAATAGCGTCCGCGTTGCCCAAGTTTGATGTTGGCACCGATGTGTCCTGTGAACTTAATAGGAAGTCTTGATTGGCCAAGGATCATGGATTCATCTGGTCTATTGAGGTGATGGAAAGCGGCGCCAAAATAAAAATTCTTGCTAAACCCAACGATGCCTGCCGATACATCAAAAAAGCCGCGACGGCCGTTTCCTCGGGGCACATCGCCGGTTTGGTAAATGAAGCCACGACGCGGGTCAATCTGGTCTCCAAAAGTGAGCTGACTCCAGTCGAGGTATTTTTGATAATAAGCTGCTTGTGCCCCAAACATGAGCCTAAATTTCCGATTCACTTTGAGGTAGTTGGAATAACTCGCACCTATCATAGAAGTCTGGATCGTTCCTTGGCCTTGCACATCGTGCAGCGCTATCAATCCGACTCCTCCAGAAATGTTCTTGAAATAGCTGTCATAGGCCGCTGCATAGGTCACGTAATTACCCGTGAGTTGCGGCCATTCGTTGCGGTAATTGATGGCAACGCGTGGGCAGCCGCTTGAGCCGGCTAGCGCTGGGTTGAGGTAAACCGGGTTGGAATAGAACTGCGTAAAAGTGGGGTCTTGTGCGAACAGATTGCCTGTACCAAGCAAAAATAGTAGGGATAAGGTGAATTTTTTCATAATTACAAAGTGATATATCTGCGGGCCTTGCGGCTAGGTTGTGAGTAAATGCGGAAGGTGACTTGATGAAAATAACTTGGCGTATTGAGTGTCAGGAGTTGGTGTTGGCAACTTTGCAACAAAACGGCGCTGTGCTTGCCAAAATAGCCGAGTGCAACTTGATATTGTTGCTGGCTGGCTGCATTGAGGCCGAGCTGCCATCTGTTGAGATTCAACTGGAGGCCAACAAGGTATTGTGTCTGCAAGCGATTGGATCGGTATTGGATATAAGGTGCAATGCGCATTTTTTCATTGCGTGAGGCATATTGCGTACCCAGTGAAACAGTGAGTTGTTGTGCAGCGCGGCTATTGCTCGGGTTTTGCTCGTTGCCCATGGCGTAGTCAAAATGTCGGAAAGCGTTTTCGAGTTGGGCACTCACAAACAAAATAGGGGTCTGGATGGCAAGACTGAGGTCTAGATCTTTGTAAAAGAGGCGACGACCTACTTTTTGAGCGCTGTCAATTTGAACTGTTCGGAGGTCTGCACCCTCAAATTCTATGAACGAAAGTGCTTCTAGTTTGGCCGCGTTGGCATAACGTGCCCCCAAGCGCAAACGCGCGGCTGGTTCTAAAATGACAAAGCGATTGATGGCTATTTTAGGTGCGGCAATCAGGCCAATTTCGTAGTCTGCTATAGCTGCGTCTGCATATTGTTTGTAGCTGCCTTGTATGCCAAGACCTGCGCGCAAACTGCGCGAGTAGCCATCGAGGCTAAATTGCTGAGCCCTTAAATCTTGCGCTGTGGAAGTGCCGGAGCGCGCCAAAGTTGTGCTCTGAAAGCGCAGCTGTGAAAGCGTACCCACACTGCTAATGTTCGCATCGATATTGCTTTTACCTGGTAAGAGAAGATCGTAGGATTGGTTGTTGCTCAGGCCAAGTTCTTTTTGTGCAAACTGACTTACGCGCTGTAGCGCAGGCCAGCGCAAAGAATTCTTGAATTCAAGCTCGGGATGGAGGCCTGCCAAAGATTCAAAACGCAAATCGGTGCGGTAGCCTTTGATTTGCTCAGTCGGCAAGGCATGCAAGTTCAAATGCCCGGTAGCAATTGGCACTTCATTTGACGCAGAAACAAATTCAGGAGATAAATGATTGGATATCTGAGCAAAAGAAAGCGCTTGATCTGAATTCAAACTTGAAGCGTGTGAAGAAGCTGAAAGGGAAGGAGTCGAAGAAATAGAGGTTGGATTGGAGATAAGAGCGCTCGACGTAGTTGCAGATGGAGATTGAGTTCCAGATGAAGATTGAGATGATCGTGCAGTT
>JBIKZM010000017.1:0-11554 GCA_044354735.1 Crocinitomicaceae bacterium | reverse complement strand
CCGCGATGGCAGCTAATTGCGCCACTGGACTTTGCATGAGTGCTTCGTAAAGTGGCAAACGAAAGGCGTCGAAGAAAAATTGGCGCAATAGCGTCATGGCGAAATCGCCGTTGGGCTGTTCGACGAGCAGTACATTTTTGTACTCGTTTTCATAGCGCAAATAGGCCAGTTGATCGTGGTTTCTGCCTTTGCCTTCTAACTCGGCGGCGAAGTCGTAAAGGCTAATGGCCTGTCCAATGAGGTCAAGGGAGATATTGGTGAGGGCGATGTCTTCTTCTAAGATAGGGCCATGGCCACACCATTCGCCCAAGCGTTGGCCCAAAATAAGGCTGTCGTCAGACAAGCGCAGTACGTATTCAAAAAGAGCTGGTTCTTGCATCTTTACATGTGTTTGACGCCGTCTGGAACCTCATAAAAAGTAGGGTGACGGTAAATTTTGGTATCGGATGGTTCAAAGAAAGAGGCGGCCTCATCGATATCAGTAGCGTGGATCTGAGCAGACTCTACTACCCAAATACTGATTCCTTCAGAGCGTCGGGTATAGACGTCGCGTGCGTTTTCAAGTGCAAGTGTGGCATCTGGTGCGCGCAAACTGCCGACGTGTTTGTGGTTGAGGCCTTGTTTACTGCGGATAAATACCTCCCAAAGAGGCCATTCGTTTGTTGACATTGTCTTGTAAATTTGATTAGGCTGATTTTTTCATGGCGCGCTTTTTGGCAAAAGCAGTTGCAGCATCGCGCACCCATGCACCGTCTTCTTTGGCTTTGACGCGCGCAGCGACACGTTCTTTATTGCAAGGGCCATTTCCTTTGACTACCTGCCAAAATTCGTCCCAGTTGATTTCTGAGAAGTCGTAGTGTCCGCGTGCTTCGTTCCACTTCAAGTTGGCATCAGGAATGGTGAGGCCAAGGATTTCGGCTTGCGCTACGGTTGCGTCAACAAAACTTTGACGGAGTTCGTCGTTTGTAAAACGCTTGATTTTCCATTTGATGGATTGATCTGAATGCGTAGACTCTGCATCGCTGGGGCCAAACATCATGAGCGAAGGCCACCAAAAACGATTCATGGCATCTTGCGCCATTGCTTTTTGTTGTGGGGTGCCACTACAGAGTTTCATTAGAGACTCATATCCCTGGCGCTGGTGAAAAGATTCTTCTTTGCAAATCTTGACCATCGCGCGGGCATATGGCCCGTAAGAAGTGCGACAAAGGGCAACTTGATTCATGATGGCTGCGCCGTCTACCAACCAGCCAATTGTACCGATATCGGCCCAAGTAAGCGCAGGATAATTGAAAATAGACGAATATTTTGCTTTTCCGGTATGGAGGTCATCGATGGTTTGCTCGCGGCTGGTGCCGAGGGTTTCGACCGCAGAATACAAATAAAGGCCATGACCGGCTTCATCTTGCACCTTTGCCAACAAGACTGCTTTGCGTCGCAAATTGGGCGCACGGGTAATCCAGTTGCCTTCAGGAAGCATGCCAACTATTTCTGAATGTGCATGTTGCGAAATCTGACGAACAAGGGTTTGGCGGTATTCGTCTGGCATCCAGTCGTTGGGCTCAATCTTGATTTCTCGGTCGATTTTCTTTTGAAAACGGATTTCTTGTTCAGCTTGGGTCATAATGTCTTTGTTGCGATAAAACAAATATAGAAAATAACTACGCCTTCAAAACATGATTGAGGTCAGTTTGTTCATTGATTGTTGTTAGTTGAGGCTTGCACAATATTGCTTACTTTTGATCCTGATTATTTATGACGATGTCTACACAGTTTCATTTACTCACAGTCAGCGACCTTCGAAGAGAAACTGAAGGTTGTGTATCAGTCGCTTTTGAAGTGCCAAACGCGCTTCAAGCACAATTCACATTTGTCTCCGGACAATACCTTACTTTCAAAACAACAATCGACGGCGAAGAGCTCAGGAGGTCTTATTCCTTGTGCAGTGCACCTCACGAAAACCAATGGCGCGTAGCCATCAAACAAATACCAGAAGGCAAGTTTTCTACTTACGCCAACGAAACACTCCAAATTGGCGCAACACTAGAAGTAATGCCCCCCATGGGCAATTTCAAATTTGAGCCCAACCCGAGTGCGCAAAACCATTATGTTTTATTTGCTGCCGGAAGCGGGGTCACGCCCATTTTTTCAATCCTCAAATCAATTCTTCAGGCTGAGCCACAAAGTGGTGTTACTTTATTTTACGGCAACAAAGGTTTTGCAGAAGTCATTTTCAGAGAAGAACTCGAAGCGCTCAAAAACCGTTTTCTCGATCGCCTCAATTTAATACACGTTTTCTCTAGAGAGAATATAGGTGTTCCACTGCTCAAGGGCAGAATAGACGCCGCACGCACAAAAGACTTACTCAATGCTTTTCTAAAAAATCAAACGATTAACGGCGCTTATATTTGCGGCCCACAAGACATGATTTTAGCAGTTAAAGACGAGCTGAGTGCTTTTGGTGTCAATGCCAAAGACATCCATTTCGAGTTATTTCACGCCGCGCCAATTGCCAAAGCAGTAGAAACCAAACAAAGCAGTGAAGCTGTGTTTGAATCTCACATTGAGCTCATTTTGGACGGTGAAGTCACTGAATTTTATCTCTCTTCAAATGGCCCGGCCATCCTAGATGCCGCCTACAAAGCTGGCGCCGATGCGCCGTTTGCTTGTAAAGGTGGTGTTTGCTGTACCTGTAAGGCTAAAGTTCTAAGAGGTGAAGTGACAATGGATGTCAATTATGCGCTCACGCCAGAAGAAGTGGAGCAAGGTTATGTACTCACTTGCCAGGCGCATCCAAAAAGTAACGATATACTCATTTCATTCGACGACTAACATGGGCTTATTTGACCGTTTTAAATCCAACAAAAACACCGCCTTGCCAAAAGGCGCACACCTCTTGACCATTCAAAATGTTCAAAAACTCACGCCGCAAGCTGTTCAACTTACTTTTGACGTTCCGACAGCACTTTCAGACAAATTCAATTTTACACCAGGCCAGTACCTCACTTTAGCCTTAGATATCGATGGCGAACAACTCAGAAGATCTTACTCTATTTGCAGCAGTTCTTCAGCTGGTTTAAGTATCGGTGTCAAGGCCATCGCAAATGGAAAGGCATCCAATTTTCTACAAAAAATCAAAGCAGGCGAAGAGGTGATTGTTTTTGAACCAGAGGGTAATTTTATTTGGAAACCAGCATACAAAAAAGCAGTTGCAATAGCTGCAGGCTCAGGCATCACCCCCATTATGAGCATGCTGCAAACCGCTGGTGCACAAACCGATTTTCAGCTTTTTTACGGGAATAAAAGCCCGGAAGACGCCCTCTTCCTTCCAGCTATTCAAGCGCTCACCAATACGCAAACACAGCTCTTTTATTCTCAAAAAGAAATTGCAGGTGCGCAGTACGGCAGAATTGACGACGCCGCATTCAAGGATCAAATCAAAGCCAACCTCAGCATATTACAAGCCGATGCTTTTTTCTTGTGTGGCCCGCAACAAATGGTGGAAAGCGCAGAAAAAACACTCGCGTTTTTTGGGGTGAGTCCGCAGAAAATTCACAAAGAATTATTTTTTGTGAGTGAAGAAAAGCCCGCGCCAACAACCGAGGAAACTTCCTCTGGAAAAAGCCACGTGAAAGTCATGATAGACGGCGATATTGCCTCCTTTGACATGCAAGGCCAAGACAAAACTATTTTAGAGCTTTCCGAAAAAGCAGGTCTAGACGCACCGTTCTCTTGCCGCGGCGGGGTTTGCTCATCTTGCAGAGCCAAAGTACTCAAAGGAAGTGCGGCCATGCGCATGAACCACACCCTCACCGACAGCGAAATTGCCGAGGGCTACATCTTGACCTGTCAGGCTTATGCCACCAGTGCAGAATTAATCGTTAGTTTCGATGAATAAAAGAATTGCTATTCTCGGCGCGAGCCAAGGCATTGGCGCCGCACTTGTAGACCACTTTGCGCAAATAGCCGACACAGAAGTACTTGCTTTGTCTCGAAATTTGCAAAAAATGGAACAGCGCTTTTTGCAAAATAATGTCAAATGCTACGGCCTTGACATTTCAAAAGATGTTCAAAATCAACTAGCTGCAATCAATTTAGAAGCCCCAATTGACATTCTCATCAACAACGCCGGCCTCTTGATCAACAAGCCGTTTGCAGCGCTAACGCATCAAGACTTCACGGAGAGCTACCAAGTGAACGTCATCGGTATTATGGAAGCAACTCAAGTTTTGCTCCCTTTGCTCGCCCCAAATGCACACATCGTCAATATCAGTTCTATGGGTGGTTTTCAAGGCAGTCTGAAATTTGCAGGGCTTACCGCCTACTCTACTTCAAAAGCAGCATTATGTGCCTTCACCGAACTCTTTGCCGAAGAACATAAATCAACTGGCATACACATGAACTGCCTTTGTCTAGGAGCTGTTCAGACGGAAATGCTCTCTGCTGCGTTTCCTGGCTACGTGGCGCCTACTTCTGCAACCGAAATGGCACATTTTATCGCAGATTTTGCCCTCAATAGCGGCGCATTTTTCAATGGCAAAATCATTCCGGTTTCCAGTTCCAACCCATAATTTCTAATCCGCAGGCTTTTTTGTAACTTCGTTACGTGAAGCAGCTTTACAGGATTCTATTTTTATTAGTGACAAACCCTGTGTTTGCCCAAGACATCCATTGGACGCAATTCAACAACAACCCCATTTTTTTGAACCCTGCTAACGCCGGGAATTTCAAAGAAGACCTCCGCCTTACGGCCAACTACCGCACGCAATGGCGAAGCGTGAGTATTCCTTTTCAAACGACCGCAATCGCTGCAGATACCAAATGGAAACAATGGGGTGTGGCTGCCAATTATTTCCATGATCAGGTGGGCGACGGCAAGTTTCAGACCAACGAACTTCAACTGAGTTTGTGTAGTCCGTTTGCACTCAACAAGCAACACCAATTCAGGGGCGCTATTCAGCTCGGTTTCAATCAAAGACAATTGAACAGCAATGCTTTTTACTTTGACAGCCAATACAACGGCTATATTTTTGACCCAAACGCCCCGACCAACGAAGTTTTCCAGACGGCGTCCATGACCAAACCGATGCTCGGTTTAGGACTAATCCATCAATACGCGCTCAACAAACAAGTCTCCATACAAAGCGGCTTGGGTATCTTTAACCTGACCCGACCCAATCAAAGTTTTTTTAGCGAAAATACCCAACGCGATATCCGAATCAATTTTGTTGGTCAATTGCGTTATCAATACACTCCTCAGTTGGTTTTTGAACCCAGTTTTCAGCTCAATTTGCAAGGTCCTTACCGCGAACTCACGTTTGGCTCAACAGCAGCATACTTGCTCTCGACTAAAGAGAAAATCACCCTAAGTTCAGCCCTTTGGTGGCGAGCGAAAGATGCCTTTTGCCTCCAATTTGGTTTGGCCCGAGGGCCACTTTATACCGGAATTTCCTATGACTTCAATTATTCTTCACTCGTGCCTGCCAGCAGAGGACGTGGCGCTTTTGAATTGAGTGTGCGCTACGTATTTAGCAAATTTCAACCACCACAACTGCAATACCGCATATGCCCAGATTTTATTTGATTTGCTTGCTGCTGCTTTCTACTGAATGCTGGGGTCAGAAACAACTCCAGAGGCTCGTTGCGCATGCAGATGCCCAAGTAGTTGCCTTAGATTATATCGAGGCACTCAAATATTATGATCAAGCACTAGAATTGGAGCCCAATTCCATTGCACTCCATTGGAAAATTGCCCAAGCCAATCAACAATTCAAGGATTACAGAACGGCGGCAACATATTTTCTAAAGGTTTACGAGCAAGATCCTGACGGACAAACGTATCCGGAGGCGCAGCTCAATTATGCGCTCATGCTCAAGCAACAAAGTCGCTATAAAGAAGCTTTGGCTCAGTTTAAAGAAGTCAAAAGATTTTTTGCCGATGACAAAAAGAACAACGCCTACATCAAGGCAGAACAAGAGGTAGTTGCCTGCAATTGGGTGCTCAAACAACTCAAATTTGTGAGTGCAGAAGAAAATACAGCGCTGCGCCCACATGCCGTGAATACGGTAGATACAGAATTTGGCCACCTCTTTCTAAATGACACCTTGATTTTTAGCTCCTTAAGAGCAGATTCCACAGCAGAAGACCAAGAACAAATTTTTAGTATCCATTATGCGTTCCAACTTTATCAGTTCCCGACAACTGCCCAAAAGCAATCGTTCATTCAAGGGTTACGACCCCATTTTGAATACGGCAACTTTACCCTTGCTCCGGACAGCAGTTTTGCACTTTGCAGTGAGTGTCAGCGAGAAGCCACTCACTTGAAATGCCGCATCATGAAGGTGGTCAAACAGGAAAATACTTGGTGCTTAGATACCAATGAAGTTGTTGCGCTTCCACCTGCAGCTTACCAAAGTATGCCGCATCTTTTTGAATTAAACGGGCAACTCAAACTGATTTATGCTGCTACTTCTGCGAGAGAAAATAGAGATCTTGACCTTTGGATGACAACATTTACACAGGACGGATCACTTCAAAATCCAACCAACTTATCAGGGCTGAATTCACTTGAAAATGAAGTATCACCATGGTTTGATCCACTTTTTAAAAGACTCTACTTCTCGAGTACGTGGCATACCGGTTTTGGTGGTTACGATATTTTTTATGCAACGCTACAGTCCGATGGCAGTTTTGGACCGCCCGTCAATATGGGCCTACCTTTCAATAGTGCCGCCAACGAACTTTACTTTTTTTGTGAAGCAGATACCGCCTATTTGAGTTCTAACCGCATTGGAAGCCTTTATGCTTCTCACCCAACCTGCTGCAGCGACGTCTTTTATCAATATTTACCGCGGCCAAAGCCACAGAAAGAAGAGAGTGAATCAACAAGCGTTCAAATCGTTCAGTTACCCATCCGACTTTATTTTGAAAACGACCAACCGAATCCAAAAACTACGGCCGATTTTACCGAGCTTTCCTACGAAGAGACTTATACCAAATACAAAAGTCAATATCCGTTGTATCTGCAAAAAGTGACCGAAGGCCGTGATTCCTTTGCCGCTGTTCAGCAAGCGCAGTCTTTGCTTCAATTTTTTGAAGTAGAAGTAGACTACGGCATGCAAAACCTCGCTTTATTCAGTGCACAAGTTTGGCAAGCCTTGCAGTCTGGCCAGCAGGTCAGTATTATGGTTCAGGGTTTTGCGAGTCCGCTAGCTAAGTCAGATTATAACGTACATTTGACAAATAGACGCATTTCAGCCATCAAAAATTATTTTGAAGAGATAGATGGTGGTAAATTTGCACCCTATATGCTGACCACTCCACTTCGTTTACAATTTATTGAAGTTCCGTTGGGAGAATACAAAGCCAATAAAGACGTGAGCGACAACTACTACGACCAACGCAATTCAGTTTATTCCAAAGATGCCTCTGTAGAAAGACGCATAGAAATTATCGAACTGCGTACCGAATCCCTACCTCCTAGATGAACCAAAAACAGCGCATCCATTTTCTCGATTTTAGCCGCAGCGTAGCGATCCTCATGATGCTGCAAGGGCACTTCATTTCTATGACCCTCGAGAGCTACCCCACTTTCATGGCAGAAGTAAGGCTAAATGGTTCTTCTGGCAGTATTTGGTTCAGCACTTGGGGCTTTCTCAGAGGGCTTACCGCACCACTGTTTTTTACCATTTCTGGCGCTGTCTTTACCTACTTATTGCACAAAGAATGGCAAAAAGGTGAGGCGCCGTTTGTGAAGCTCGTGCGCGTCAGAAAAGGGCTGCGCCGCGCACTTAGTTTGCTTCTTATTGGCTATTTACTACAGCTCAATCTCAAATACCTAAAATACTATATTGCTGGGCATTTCAACCCCCATTTTTTGGGTTTTCATATCCTGCAATGTATTGGTATTGGTTTGTTGCTCTTGTTATTGTTGAGCGCACTCCTTTATAAAATCAGAAAATATAGCTGGGTTTTTTACCTACTCACAGCACTCATCATCTTTGGTTTCACCCCGCTGGTGCGCCTACAGCCCGGTTTTTTCCCGGTAGGGGTACCGCCTCTCCTCCAAAACATGATCCAAGGGCCAGATACCGGTTTTTCTATTTTTCCTTGGATTGGCTTCATTTTTTTAGGCGCGGGTTTTGGTCACTTTCTAAGTATGCATGGCACCGGATTCAAGAACAAAAACGTTTACCGCTACTTGATTGGGATGGGTCTGGCTTTTTACCTGGTGGGTTGGGTCATGACTTTCATTTACAATGGTGATTTCACACATTTCCATTACAAATACCTTTGGGCATTTGACCGTGCATTTTTTGTCGCTTTATTGCTCATTTTATTTACTTATTTAAGTGGTTTTGAGCGTTTAAGGCACCCTTATTTTATGGCAGTAGGGCAAGAAACCTTTGCAATCTACGTGATTCATGCAATTATTTTGTACGGGGCCATCACAGGCTACAGCTTGCGCAGCTATTTAGAAAACAAACTGAGTGCCCTCGAAGCCGTCTTAGGGGCAGTTGTGTTCTTGGTATTCTTTATTGCCTTGGTTCAGGTTCTTGAGCCAATTCGTCATTTCTTTCGTAAATTTCGCACGTTTTTTATCTCAAATGGGAAACCAAGTAAGCCTTAATAAACCCAAAACCCGCCTCTACTTCATTGATATTGCGCGCACCATTGCCATCTTATTGATGTTAGAGGGCCATTTTGTTCATGATTCACTCGCGCCTGAGTGGGTCAATGAATCATTTCCAGCTTATCATACCTGGAAATTCATCCGCGGCTTTACCTCTCCTACTTTTTTAACCGTAACCGGATTGGTCTTTACCTACTTGCTCCTCGGCAACGAACACCTCAAATTTACCGATAACATGCGCGTGCGCAAAGGCTTAAAACGCGTTGTAGAACTTCTGTTTTGGGGCTATCTATTGCAATACTACGCCTTTCACGTACTACAGTGTATTGCACTCGGTATTTTTACAATCATCATGCTTTATGGACTTTTCCGCTTGGTTAAGTTCATTCCACTCTGGATTTACTACTTTGCAGCCGGCACCCTGCTTTTCTTCTCCTATCTATTTTTTGGACAACTCGGCACAACACATTGGCCAGCAAATGCACCATCCTTTGTTCAAAATATGTTCCATGGCCCCCATTCACTTTTTCCGATCACACCCCACATGGCCTACACTATGTACGGCGCAATGCTTGGCGTTTTATTATATCAGTATAAAGAAAAAGTAAAAACTTGGCCTGTTATTTTGGGAACCTTCTTATTAGGTCTGACTATCTTTTTTGGGGTCAAAGTATTTTTGGTTTGGTTACAGTCATTTGAACTCTTGCAACCTATTGCATTTTACCGCATGGATTGGCTTTATGAAAAGTTTGGGATGGTATTGGTGGTTCTCTCTATTTTACTTGGGCTAGAAACCTACGTGCTCGACATCAAGAAAAACAACCTATTCTTAAAGATAGGCCAAAACACGCTCAGTATTTATATCATCCACATGATGTTGCTTTATGGCAGTGTGATACGCATAGGCTTCAACGATTTTCTGCATGAAAAACTAGGTCCGTATGAAGTGATCCCTTACACGCTAGGCTTTTGGCTCATCTTCATTGTATATGTCTATTATATTGACCAAATACGCGCGAAGCTCCAATTTATTTTGTGGCCAATGAAGAAGTACAGTAGCCGACTCTTTGGAATTAAGGTCTGATTAAATGGTGATTTTGCGCTTCAACAAGCGCTCACCGCAAGAGTCCAAAACTTTGATCTTGATTTCGTAGTTACCCGGTTTACCATAAACATGCCGTGTTTTGAACGCGCTTTCGGTCATGCCATCACCGAAATCCCAGATAACACTGGAGGCATTTGGATAGTTGGCATTGAGATGAACCACCTTTTTATCTTCCGCACTCAATTTGACGTCAAGCTCTACTGTATTCTGATTGATTTTATAACGGCTTTTATTCATCAAAACTTGTACACCCGCAATTTCTTGAATTAATGCTGCTTGTTTTGGGTCTAGTTTGGCTGTGAAGCTCAAGTTTGGTGCTGTTTTGAACAACGCAGTATAAAAACAAGAAGATGCAAGATAAGAACCCGCCAAAGATGGGTGCTGTTTGTCGTCCTGATAGAGCTGAATTTGCGGATGGTTTTCTTTCACGGTTTCCCAGACCTTTCCAACAGGCACAATCGATAGGTTGAGTTGCTGGCTCACATACAAATAACCTTCATGGATGCGGTCAGACATGGTTTGGTAACTCCAATCGATACCTAGAGTGTCGTCTTTGAAACCGGTATCATAGCCCCAAGTTTGGTAGAGCAATACGTTAGTGCAGCTATTATTGGCATAAATTGAGTCTAAGAGCTGTTTGATATAAGGAATGCTCATGGTGTCTATCACAGCCCGATCTTGCGCTAATTCACGGCTAAAGCCCTGTAAAACGACGTAATCCCATTTGGTTGATCTGATATTTTTATAAAGTTCGGGTCTTTTGGAGTGCATTTGAAAGGTGTGACTGGATTTAGCATCCATCAAAACCTCCAATTGAACTCCTTTGCTATCCGCCATTTGCTCCAAAAGCTTTGGCATATTGTTATAGTGCGTATAGGAGTTACCTACAAACAAAACGCGCATGGGTTGGGCAAAGACCATGCTTACAAAGAAAAAACCTACTAAAAAAGAAAAAAATCTCATTTGGATGTGATTAGTTGCCGCTCTCTAACAAAAGTCTTGCCAAAGCAGCCAACTCTGTGGGGTCTGCTGCAACTTTAGGTTTGCTAAAATTGATGTCTTCAACATGCTGCAAAGGAATCAAATGAATATGTGCGTGAGCAACTTCTAGCCCAATCACGCTCAATCCGATACGTTTGCAAGGTACCTGCGAGCGAAGTGTTGCAGCTACTTGCTTGGCAAAGAGCCATAAGCGCTGATACGCGTCGTCTTCGATATCAAAAATATAATCGGTTTCTTTTTTTGGAATCACAAGTGTATGTCCCTTAGCCAATGGCATGATATCCAAAAAAGCTAAAAATTCATCGTTTTCTGCGACTTTATGGCAGGGTATATCTCCAGCAACTATTTGAGAAAATAAACTCACAACTATCTAGTGATAGAAATGATTTCAAATTGGATAAGACCACCAGGCGTTTGAATTTCAGCGATATCACCCACTTTTTTACCCAATAAACCTTTACCAATTGGAGACTCAATAGAGATTTTACGCACTTTGATGTCCGCTTCGTTTTCGGCAACAAGCGTATATTCAATCTGCATTCCGTTGGTTGGATTTTTAATAAGCACTTTGGAAAGAATAAACACCTTGCTGTTGTCCATGTGCGTTTCATCTATCAAACGCGCATTAGAGACGATAGTCTCCATTTTAGAGATTTTCATTTCTAAAATACCCTGAGCTTCTTTTGCAGCGTCGTACTCAGCATTCTCTGACAAATCGCCTTTGTCGCGCGCTTCTCCAATTTGCTCAGAAATAGAGGGTCTTTGAACAGTTTTGAGATGATGTAGCTCATCTTTTAATTTTTGTAAGCCCTCT
>JBIKZM010000185.1:0-3772 GCA_044354735.1 Crocinitomicaceae bacterium | reverse complement strand
TTATTGGCCCCCGCAAAATTGACCGTCATTCTGTGATCTCACAAGGCAAATACGCGACCAAAAACGACAACAACCCCAAACTCCTTCACTAATGGATACCGCGTTGCTCATAGAAAAATCAATACTCGTCATTCTGCTCTTCCTGGTTTCTTTGGGTGCAGCAGCCTACATGACCTACTTTGAAAGAAAACTTGCCGCCTGGATCCAAGACCGCGTTGGGCCAGACCGCGCCGGTCCATTTGGCATTCTTCAACCTATTGCCGATGGAGTAAAAATGTTCCTCAAAGAAGATTTTATTCCTGCAAAAGCAGACAAATGGCTATTCATTATCGGGCCTGGCATCGCCATGTTTACGGCACTCATTACCAGCGCCGTGATTCCATGGGGGCCTAAATTGCATCTTTTCGGACGCGATATCGTCTTGCAAGTTGCCGACATCAACATCGGTATCCTTTATGTTTTCGGGGTCATTTCTATTGGTGTTTACGGCATCATGATCGGTGGCTGGGCTTCTAACAATAAGTATTCCCTTTACGGCGCAATTCGCGCGAGCTCACAAATGATTTCTTACGAATTGGCGATGGGCGTATCTGCCATTACCATAGTATTGTTATCGGGCTCACTCAGTTTAAACACCATCGTCGAAGGTCAAAGTGCTGTTTGGAATATCTTTTATCAGCCTGTTGCCTTTTTGATTTTCTTTATTTGTGCGCTTGCTGAGCTCAACCGTGCTCCATTTGACTTACCTGAGTGTGAATCTGAGCTTGTTGGCGGCTACCATACCGAATACAGCTCCATGAAACTCGGTTTGTACCTCTTTGCTGAGTACACCTCCATGTTTGTATCGTCAGCCATCATGGCTATTTTGTTCTTTGGCGGCTACAACTTTCCTGGCATGAGTCATTTCAGCGGCAATACACTTGCTCTTCTAGGCATCGCTGCTTTTGCCACCAAAATCTTTATCTTCATTTTCGTGATCATGTGGATCCGCTGGACTATCCCGCGCTTTCGTTTTGACCAACTCATGCACTTGGGCTGGAAATCATTGCTCCCACTCTCCCTTATCAATTTATTGGTAACTGGTTTGGTCATCGCCTATAAAAATGGCTGGTTCTAATTAAGTATATACAATGGAAAGCTTAACCAATCGCAAAAAAGTCGTTTCTGACAAGCCCATGACGCTTTGGGAGAAGATTTATCTTCCTGCCATTATCAGTGGTATGCTCACAACTATGCGCCACATGTTGCGCAAGCGCAAAACCATCAAATACCCAGAAGAAACCCGAGAATTTGCACCGGTTTACCGCGGGCAGCACGTCTTGAAAAGAGACGAGCAAGGTAGAGAAAACTGCACGGCTTGTGGTTTGTGCGCAGTAGCTTGCCCTGCTGAAGCCATCACCATGACCTCAGCTGAACGCGAACATGGTGAAGAGCACCTCTACCGCGAAGAGAAATATGCCGCCACCTATGAAATCAATATGCTGCGCTGTATTTTTTGTGGTTTGTGTGAAGAAGCATGCCCCAAAGAAGCTGTTTTCTTGACCGACCGCTTGGTACCTACGTACTTTGAACGCGATAACTTCACCTACGGAAAAGACAAACTCGTTGAATCGATAGATCAGCGCATAGACATCACCAAAAGACAACACACCGGTAAACGTTCCCAATTATGAGTTTACAAATCATCTCCATCATCTTAGGCAGTCTTACGCTTGCGGCTGCACTAATGGTCGTGCTCAGTAAGCACCCCGTGCGCAGCGTCATTTATTTAGTCGTTACCTTCTTTTTGATTACTTCAATGTACATCATGATGAACGCGCAATTTTTAGCTATCGTGAACATGATTGTCTATGCAGGCGCCATCATGGTTTTGTTCTTATTTGTCTTGATGCTCCTCAACCTCAACAAAGAAATGGAGCCCATGGCCACCAGAGGCTCTCAACTCGCTGCATTTATTGCCGGCGGATCGCTCTTTTTGGTGCTCATTACGGCACTCAAAGACACCCTCATCTTGGGGCAAACTTACCGTGAAAACTACAGTCAAATCGGTTTGGTCAAAGAACTCGGCAACCTCTTGTTTTCAAAGTATATCGTCGCCTTTGAACTCACCTCAATTCTATTTATCGCCGCCATGGTTGGTGCAATTTTACTGGCCAAGCGCGAAAACCAAATCATCGAATAATATGCAAGCAGCTTCTGGCATCGGGACTTCCCTCGATTTTTACCTATTCGTCTCCTTTGCGCTCTTTACTATAGGTGCCATCGGAGCCATGACGCGCAAAAACATGATTGTGCTACTGATGTGTATTGAACTCATGCTCAATGCCGTTAACCTCATGCTGGTGACCTTCTCTACCTACTACAACAACGGCGATGCGCAAATCTTTGTGTTTTTCACCATGGTTGTAGCTGCTGCAGAAGCGACCGTAGGCCTTTCCATTATTATCATGGCTTACCGCAACCTGAAGTCCATCGACATCGATATGTACAACAAACTTAAAAATTAACAATGGCTAAAGACCTGACGCTTCTTCTCATCATTGCGCTGCCTTTAATTGGTTTTGCAATCAACGGGCTTTTTGGCAAAAAAATGCCCAAAACATTGGTTGGTGGTTTGGCCACAGGAGTGGTTTTTCTGGCTTTTATTTTGGCCACCACCCTATTTTCTGGTCTTCACGGCACACAAATCGTCAAGCTGTTCAATATCATCAACTTCGAAAAGTTGCAAATCAATGCTTCTTTTCAAATTGATGCCTTGTCTATCTGGATGACACTCATTATCACAGGTATCGGCTCCCTTATTCACCTCTTTTCAATGGGTTACATGAGCCACGACGCAGGTTACCACAAGTTCTTTACGTATCTGAACTTGTTCATCTTCTCGATGTTGCTCTTGGTGCTTGGTTCGAACTACTTTGTGCTCTTCTTTGGTTGGGAAGGTGTCGGGATGTGCTCGTACTTACTGATCAGTTTTCATTACAACGATGCCCAAAAAGGTTTGGCGAACAGTTTGGCTGGACGCAAAGCGTTTGTGATGAACCGCATTGGCGATGTAGGCCTCTTGCTTGGTTTGTTCATGCTCCTTGGGCAATTCAATACACTTGAATTTTTACAAATCGGTAAAGCAGTAGAAGCAAATGCAGCCTTACAAGGCGGCGCGATGTTCTTCATTACCCTGAGTTTGTTCATTGCTGCTACTGGTAAAAGTGCTCAAATTCCTTTATTCACATGGCTTCCAGATGCCATGGCAGGGCCAACACCTGTATCGGCGCTCATCCACGCAGCTACTATGGTTACGGCCGGTATTTACCTCATCGTACGCTCTAATTTCTTATTTGAACTTGCGCCATTTACCAAAGACATCATTCTTTATGTTGGTTTAGCCACCACGCTTGTTGCTGCGTTTATGGCCTTGCGCCAAAACGACATCAAAAAAGTGCTGGCCTATTCAACAGTTTCTCAACTTGGTCTTATGTTTGTTGCACTCGGATTCGGTGCATATACGGTGGCGCTTTTCCATGTCACTACACACGCCTTCTTTAAAGCCTTGTTATTCCTTGGTTCGGGTTCTGTGATCCACGGCATGCACGAAGAACAAGACATCCGCAAAATGGGTGGCCTCGCTAAACTCATGCCCATCACCCACTTTACTTTCTTGATTGGCACCATGGCTATCGCAGGCATTCCATTTTTATCCGGATTTTTCTCCAAAGACGAAATCATGGCGCAAGCCCTGCACCACAACCCTGTTGTTTATGGTGTCTTGGTACTT
>JBIKZM010000184.1:0-3799 GCA_044354735.1 Crocinitomicaceae bacterium | reverse complement strand
TGCTTGCGGTATTTGATGAGGAAATCAGGGGTGAAAAGCCCGATTTTTACCAATAAAAAGGTGACAATCGGGAATAAAAAGAACAGGCCTGTATAAAATACGGTGGACAGTATGGTGCTCATGTAAGAGGCAATCGTGACGTCGGTTTTGATTTCGGGAGTAATCTGAAAAGCTCCAAAAAATTGAACGCTCAATGGCGCCACTATATAGTAACCAAATAGAATGCCTAAGAAAAAAAGTAAACTGACATAAAAGACGATGCCTTTTGCCATGTCTTTTTCATTTCCTTTTAGCCCTGGCTTGATAAACGACCAAAGTTGGTAGAATATATAAGGGAATGCCAAGACCACGCCACCCATGATGCTCATCATGAGCGCATAAGAAAACTGACCCGCAAGGGTAGTACTTTGAAAATCTACATGAATTTGATCGACGCAAACGCCAAGGTATTTGCAAAGGAGTTCAAACGTAATAAAGTGAGGATCTACCATGTTGAGGAAGACATTCTCCATGATTTCACGTTGGTAGATCCAAATAACAGTCGAAAAGATGATGACCACAACTGCTGCTCTGAGTAAGCGCCAGCGGAGTTCTTCTAAATGATCTAAAAATGACATTGGTTGGTCCTCAGACATGTAGTAAAATTAAGGATTTATTCCGAAAAAGTGCAATGAAAAGAAGAACGTAAATTGATTACGATGTGCGTACTGAAATTTGTATCATCAAAACAAACGCCATGAATAAGAAATTTGCAATTCAACACATTTGGTTCAACAATCAAGACGCAGAAGTCACTTTAGTCGGACGGATGCAAGACGACACGCTTGTCTATGAAACAAAGCTCGTGATCAAGATGGCACAGCTCAATGGAGTTGTTTCTAAAATTCAAAAAACAGCTGGTATTGAAGTGAGCGACTACATGTGCAGATTTGAGCTCGGCTTTATAACGGAATACGAAATAAAGTTCCCGACTGCCATACAATGCTTTTTGGACCTACAAGAAATTATAGTTGCAGATCAGCATTTGGTCAGAAGAATTGTAGCTTGAAAGCTTAAGGCTGGATAAAAACGGTTTCTTCGTTTACCTTTTCGGCTTCAATTTTAATGATACCTTGCCCAGTTTTGTTGCCTTTTTGAGCTTTGATATCTAGAACTGCTACACCTGCCTGCCCTAACTGATACAATTCGTTGTAGTTGAAAGTCGCTAAACCATTCGCGTTGGTGTAGGTAGTATCGTATACTGCAACTTGTTGTGGTGTAGTTTGGGTGTTGGTTCCGTACAATACAACCATGGCGTTAGAAACACTTGCGTTGGTTTCGTCTTTGACATAAATATGTGCAACGGTATCCATTTTTTTACGACACGCACTCAAAGATACAAGTGACGTAGCTGCAATAGCAAATAAAAGAATCTTTTTCATGGTAGTTAGTTGGGTAAGTAGATGGTCTCGACAGCGGTTGTGTGCACCTTGGCGCGGGTATAGCCGTAGGCTGTTTTGTTGTTGTATTTGACGATGATGTCAAAATACCCGGTTTTGTTGCTCTCGCCTGATACAGAGAAATAAGGGTCCATGTCGAAAGAGGTAAATCCGGAAGAATTGGTGTAGGCGGTGTCTACGTAGGCCAAAGTAGCGGGCGTAGATTGCTGGTCGCCAACAATAATGACCTTAGCGCCATCGATGAGCTGATTAGAAGATGAGCGAACAAAGACCTTAATAATAGCTGGGTCTGTAGGCTCGCAGCCGCCCAATAAAACGAGCAGTGAAAGCGCAAAAAAGCTGGTTAGTATAGTTTTCATAGGTTTTGAATGTTTCAAATTTACATTTTAATTTTTGAATTTTAAAACTTCGAAAGGGGTGTTTATTGTATTTGAAGAAGTACCTGATTGCGTTCTTGTTCCGTAATTTCTGCAAGTGCCTCGCCAGTTAGGCCAAAATAGAAGCCCTTTACTTTGATTTGCATCACGCCAATTTGCCCTGGTTTGTAGAAAGAACTGAGGTCAAAGTAGGCCTTTCCTGCGTCATTTGAAACCGAGCTATCTTGCACCGCAATTGGATTGTGGGCCGTATCAGTAGGTTCTGCCACGAGCCAGACTTTTGCATTAGAAATGATGGCGCCATTGGCAGAGAGCACCGTAACTTCTAAGGTGGTGGGTGGGGTTTCTTTGCAGGACACTAAAAAAAACACCGCGGCAAGCAGCGATAGAAATGCGATGGCGGCGATAGTGTTCAGCTTTTTTTTCTTGTACATTTGCATGAAGACCAAGATTTTTCATTGTTAAACAACCAGAAGGGTCAAAAGGTTACAACAGAACCGCTTAAAAATGAATATTGAAGTTTTATCTCTAGAATTAAGTCAAGTTCAGCTCCAAGACGAACAAGCGCTCGAACAATTCCGCATCCGCTTTTTGGGTTCAAAAAACGTACTCAAAGATTTGTATGCTGCAATTAAAGACATTCCCAACGACCAAAAACGTGCTTACGGTCAGCAAGTCAATGCGCTCAAAGAACGCGCTGAACAAATCTACCACGAAGCAAAGGCGGCCTTCACCCAAACGCATCGTGTGGGTGCTGCCGAAGACCTCAGCAGACCCGCAGGCGACGCCAAAGCAGGTGCGCACCACCCGCTTTCACTTATCCGCCGCGAAATCATCGAAATATTCAATCGCGTTGGTTTTGTGGTGTCCGAAGGGCCTGAAATCGAAGACGACTGGCACAATTTCAGTGCGCTCAACTTTCCGCCTGAGCATCCGGCCCGCGACATGCAAGACACCTTCTTTATCTCGAAAGGAGAAAACGAGTTGGCCTTGCGCACACATACAAGTAGCGTTCAGGTGCGCGTCATGGAAAACCAAGCTCCACCCATCAGAACAATTTCACCGGGGCGCGTGTACCGCAACGAAGCCATTTCTGCACGCGCACATTGTTTTTTCCATCAGGTAGAAGGCCTCTACATTGATAAAGGTGTATCCTTTGCCGACCTCAAACAAACATTACTCTATTTTGCGCAGGCACTTTTTGGCCCGCAAACCCAAATCCGCATGCGGCCGTCTTATTTTCCGTTTACCGAACCAAGTGCAGAGGTAGATGTTTCCTGTTCGCTGTGCAACGCAAAAGGCTGCAATGTTTGCAAGTACACGGGTTGGTTAGAAATCATGGGCTGCGGAATGGTAGACCCAAATGTGCTCGAAGCATGCGGCATTGACCCAGAGGTCTATACAGGCTTTGCCTTCGGCATGGGCGTGGAGCGCATTGCACAGCTCAAATATCGCGTCACGGACTTGCGTTTGTATTCAGAAAACGATGTGCGTTTCTTGCGTCAGTTTAAACCTGGAATGGCATGAGTTGGCTGACCTTCCAAACAGAAGCAAATTGGCAAGAAATCCTTGCAGCTTCTCAAACTACACCACAAGTGATCTTCAAACACAGCACGCGTTGTTCAATTTCTTCTATGGTTCTGAACCGTTTTGAAGCCAGTGCGTTGTATCTGTCTGCTGAGTTGCCATGTTGGTTCCTTGACCTCATTGCCTTTCGGGACTTATCCAATTTAATTGCCGTTGAAACCCAAGTTTGGCATGAGTCACCGCAGTGCATTGTCATTGACAAAAGCAAAGTGATTTATGCAGAAAGCCATGGCTCTATCGACGCCAAAGCAATTCAACAATTGATCTTGAACAAATGAAAAAAATAATTATCTGGGTATTGGTTCTGGGCCTTTTAGTTGGTTTTTTAGCGCCGCTCATCAATTCGTCTTCAATTGATAGCGCCAACCAAGCAGCTACTTTTGGTTTCAAAGAAAA
>JBIKZM010000183.1:0-3800 GCA_044354735.1 Crocinitomicaceae bacterium | reverse complement strand
CGTTAACAAAACCTTCAAAGTACTTACTGAGCAAGACGCATTAGTTCGTCAGTTTGACAAAACCACAACGGCTACTTTTAACTTTGAAAAAGGAAAATCTGATGTGCGTGCAAACGAAATCAAAGATACCGACATCCTTGCACTTATGGCTTGGATGCAAGCAGCGCAAACCAATCCAAAAATCAAAATCACAGGTGTCGAAATCAATGGTTATGCTTCTCCTGACGGTGAAGTTGCCAAAAACGACAACCTTTCATCTGATCGTACGGTTGCCGCACGCAAGGCCCTCACAGACCTCATGAAAAAAGCCAACATTACTGCTTACGCAGATACCAACGCTTATACTTTAGCAAAATTTGGTGAAGATTTCGAAGGTTTCAAAAATCAACTTGCAGCCACTACAACAATTCCAGAGGCAGACAAAAATTTATTCATCCGCATCCTCGAAATGACCAAAGACGCCGAGCAACGCGAAAAAGATATGGTGAACCTTGGTAAAGCTTATGTTGAGCTTGAGCGCGATGTATTTCCAATGATTCGCCGTGCAGTTATTGTTGTTAAATACACCGAATTCGGCCTTACCGACGATGAACTCCGCACTGCAACTGTTCAAAATCCGAACGCACTTTCTGTAGAAGAATTATTGTTCACTGCAAGTAAACTGACAACAGATCAAAACGAGATAGTCCGCATCTACGGCATTGCCGCTGTAAACTTTGCAACGGATCACCGCACGCATACCAACCTTGGTGCAACGCTTTTTGAATTAGGTAATACCCAAGATGCCGCGAAGTCTTTCAAAAAAGCCAACGAAATCAAAGATGTGCCGGTTACTAAGAATAACTTAGCGGCTAGTCTCATTCTAGAAGGAAACCGTGCAGCTGCCAAAAAACTTCTGGGCGCCGCCAAAACAAGCGTTTATAACTACAACCAAGCTGTCCTAGACATCATGGATGGCAACTACGCGGCTGCTGAGAAAAACCTGACACAAGATGCTTACAACAAAGTGCTTGTACTGATTTTAAACAACAAACTAGATGCTGCTAAAAAAGCAAGCGCTGGCCTCATAGAAACGGCAGAGTTAGCCTACCTCAAAGCAGTCATCGAAGCCAGAAGCGGCGCAAGTGCGGACGCAGTGGTTGCTAAATTGAAAACAGCCATCTCTAAAAATGCTGCACTCAAAGAAAAAGCGAGCAAAGACCGCGAGTTTATCAAATTAATGAACGACGCTACTTTTATCGATTTAGTAAAATAAACTGATCCTTCAATCCCTTTTGAAATCCTGAATTCGTTCAGGATTTTTTTTTGAAAAATAGCAATGCAATAAGCCAACCATTATCACTAATTTTGAAACCTTAAATAAACAAAGATGGACAGCAACGAATTTCGCAAATACGCCACCAAACACATGGGCATTAGCAGCATGAACGTGGACCACTATATCGAGTCTTCCATGACTCCCTACATCATTGAAGAGCGCCCTATGAACATGACCCAAATGGATGTTTTTTCACGCCTCATGATGGACCGCATTATTTTTCTTGGCACCGGCATCAACGACCAAGTCGCTAATATCATCAACGCGCAGCTCTTGTTTCTAGAGTCCGTTGACGCCAAAAAAGACATTCAAATTTACCTCAATTCTCCGGGTGGCTCCGTATATGCTGGTTTAGGTATTTACGACACCATGCAGTATATCCGTCCTGACGTTGCTACCATTTGTACAGGTATTGCTGCTTCTATGGGCGCAGTTTTGCTTTGTGCAGGGGCTGAAGGCAAACGCAGTGCGCTCAAGCACTCACGCGTCATGATTCACCAACCACTTGGTGGTGCGCAAGGCCAAGCCTCAGACATCGAAATCACTGCCCGCGAGATCCAAAAATTGAAAAAAGAACTCTACGATATCATCGCCACACACAGCAAGCAAGACTACGATAAAGTTTGGGCCGATTCAGACCGCGATTACTGGATGACCTCCGAAGAAGCGAAAGCCTACGGAATGGTTGATGAAGTTTTATTGCGCAATCCAAAATAAAACATGGCCAAAAAAGAAACAACTTGCTCATTTTGTGGCTCGCCGCGTTCTGGTGTCAATATGCTCATTGCGGGTATCAATGGCCACATCTGCGACTCCTGCGCCAATCAGGCCAGCAAAATCGTGCAAGAAGAACTTACCCTTTCTCCAAGTGCAACAAGCGCGGCTTTTCAAGGGCTCAACTTGCTCAAACCACAAGAAATCAAAGCACACCTCGATGAATATGTAATTGGCCAACAAGATGCCAAAAAAGTATTGTCTGTTGCCGTCTATAATCACTTCAAAAGGCTCAAACAAAAGAGCACAGAAAATGAAGTAGAAATTGAAAAATCGAACGTCATCTTAGTCGGGCGCACAGGCACGGGCAAAACCCTTCTTGCTAAATCGATTGCCAAACTACTCAATGTGCCATTTTGCATCGCTGACGCCACCGTTTTAACCGAAGCAGGTTATGTGGGTGAAGATGTAGAAAGTATTTTATCTCGTCTTTTGCAAGCCGCCGATTACAACGTAGACAACGCACAAATGGGCATTGTATTTATCGATGAAGTCGACAAAATTGCCCGTAAAAACGACAATCCAAGCATTACCCGCGACGTTTCCGGTGAAGGCGTACAACAAGCCTTGCTCAAACTACTCGAGGGCGCAACGGTCAACGTACCACCACAAGGCGGACGCAAGCACCCCGAGCAAAAAATGATTTCCATCGATACCAAAAATATCTTGTTTATCTGTGGAGGTGCCTTTGACGGTATAGAAAGGCTCATTGCCAATCGCGTCAACCGACAAACCATCGGTTTTTCATCAGCAGCCGAACAAAGCATCGAGCAAGACTCCCTACTCAAATACATCACGCCCACCGATATCCGCACCTTTGGGCTCATTCCAGAACTCATTGGCCGTTTCCCGGTGCTCACCTACCTAGAACCACTCAAAGAAGCCGATCTCAAACGCATTCTCACCGAACCTAAAAACGCTTTGGTGAAGCAATACACCAAACTATTTGACATGGACGGCGTGAAACTCGAGCTCGATCAAGAAGTTTTAGATTTTATAGTAGAAAAAGCAATGGAGTTCGGCTTAGGCGCCAGAGGTCTCCGCTCTATTTGCGAGGCCATTCTCACCGACGCTATGTTTGAGCTACCAGGTTCTTCCAAAAAATCCTTATCTGTCAATCTCGACTACGCCACCAAACAATTTGGCAAATCAAAAATCGCAACACTTAAAGTAGCATAAGCATTTATAGTTGCTGACTTATTTGTAATTTTGCTAATTGTAAAAATGACACTATGAAAACCCTACAATACAGAGAAGCCCTTAGAGAAGCCATGTCCGAAGAAATGCGCAGAGATGAAAGCGTATTTTTACTTGGAGAAGAAGTAGCCGAATACAACGGTGCTTACAAAGTGTCTCAAGGCATGCTCGACGAATTTGGCCCAAGACGCATCATCGACACGCCAATTGCCGAACTTGGTTTTTCAGGTATTGCAGTAGGTGCCGCCATGAACGGCTTGCGCCCAATTGTCGAGTTCATGACCTGGAACTTCGCCATTCTTGCTGCCGATCAAATCATCAACTCTGCTGCAAAAATGCTCCAGATGTCTGGTGGTCAGTACGGTTGTCCTATTGTATTTCGCGGCGGCAACGGCCCAGCTGGTCAATTAGCAGCCACGCACTCCCAGAGTTTCGAAGCATTCTACGCACACGTTCCTGGCTTAAAAGTCATTACCCCCTCCAACCCAGCCGATGCAAAAGGTTTATTGAA
>JBIKZM010000182.1:0-3811 GCA_044354735.1 Crocinitomicaceae bacterium | reverse complement strand
CGGCACGAAAGTACCGCCAGTAGAGTTGACCGCATCGACTACAATATTGAAGTTGGCCGCTGCAATGGCTGCTTTGTCTACTAAAGGAAGATCGAGAATGGCTTGAATATGTTTTTGAAGATAGGTGTCGTTGGGTGTAATGGTACCGAGGTCGTCTACTTCTGCAAAACTGAAAGCTTCGTCGGCGGCAAATTGCAGTAAAGCCTCTCCTTCAGCTCCCGAAATGAATTCACCTTTTGAGTTGAGTAATTTGAGTGCGTTCCATTGCTTGGGGTTGTGGCTCGCGGTCAGAATGATGCCGCCTTGCGCATTTTCCAATGGCACCGCAACTTCTACCGTTGGGGTGGTGGAAAGCCCGAGATCAATGATGTCGATCCCTAAGCCTACAAGAGTTTGTTGCACAAGCCCGGCGATCATGGGCCCAGATATGCGCGCATCGCGGCCAATGACTACTTTGAGGCGCTCGCCAGGATATTGCTGCTGCAACCAAGTGCCGTATGCGGCTGCAAATTTAACGGCGTCAATAGGCGTGAGGCCTTGGTCAACAGCGCCGCCGATGGTGCCTCGGATGCCTGAAATGGATTTGATGAGTGTCATGAGAAGGAGAGTTGGAGCATTTGCAAGACCGCAACCATGGCTTCGGTGCCTTTGTTGCCGTGTACGCCTCCTGCGCGGTCTAGAGATTGTTGTTCGGTATTGTCTGTAAGCAAGCAGAAGCCAACGGGTTTGTCGTGTTTGAGCATGACATCCATGAGGCCTTGTGTGGCGCCGCTGCACACAAAATCAAAATGGCGTGTTTCGCCTTGGATCACGACGCCGATTGCTAGTACACCATCGATGTCGTTTTGCTGACATAGTTTTTGTGCACCGAGTGGCAATTCAAAGGCGCCAGGCACCTCTATGATTTTGCGCAGCTCAGGGCGCTGGCCAATGGCATCCAAAACGCTCAGAGCGCCGTCTAATAAACATTGGGTAATGTGCCCGTTCCAAGCAGAAACAACAATGCCGATTCGAAAATCGGCACAGTTACTTAATGATGTTGGATCAAAGGCAGAGAGGTTTTTACCTGCTGTAGCCATGCGTATAATTATTTAGTAGCGCATCGAGCAATGTAGCGATCGATGGTTTTGGTACTTGAGTAGTTAGGGTAGTCGTCTTTGATGCGTTGGAAATGCGCTGCGGCATCTGATTTGTTTTTGAGTTTCTTTTCGCAAACGAGGCCTGCTTTGAATAGATACATAGGCGTAGTGAATTCGTTGTCTTCGCGGTCAGCGGCTTGTAAGTAAAGATCGAGCGCTTCATTGTATTTTTTCATTTGGCTGTAGCAGTCGCCTTGTAGGCCAATACTCATGGTAGAAATATAGGTATCTGAAACATCAACGTCTTTGAGCATATCAAGGGCAGCAGCAAACTTGCCTTTATTCATGTATTGCTTGCCTAAAAGGTATTGGCCAATTTCGCCACCCGTTTTGCCATCGTTGTTTTTGACATAAGGCTCTAGCAAGCGGATTGCTTGATCTGTGGAGTCTTTAGAGATGTAGTTCATTGCAACCCACCATCCGTCGTTAGATTTCTCGTTGGCTGGGCCCCAAATAAACTGACGGTAAGAGAAATAAAGAACTACTACACCAATGATGCCGGCCACTAAATAAGTGCCCAACTTGAATTTGTTGTTGGTGTTGAATTTGTTTTTAAGTTCTTCGAAGCTAAATTGCTCTATCATAATCCAATTTTTAGAAACGCAAATATAAATCATTTTAGCAAATGAATTACGTATTTTTGCGCTATGTTTCAACGCTGTTTCGCTCCTTTCTCCATCACCCTCCTATTTTCTCTTGGTTTTTTCGCCAAGTTGGAGGCCCAAAACCTCCTGAGTATTACGGGCAAGGTCCTTACCTATGAGCAGAGCAAGCCCTTAGAATACGTTTCTCTGAAGCTTTTTCAACTCCCAGACTCTACTTTTATCAAAGGGTCGTTTTCGAATCCAGAAGGTCGTTTTGAAATCATGGCGCCTCCAGGAAAATATTTCATTCAAATGAGTGTAGCACTCTACGAAAACGAACAAACAGAAGCTTTTGAGTTGAAAGCGAGCCAAGCTAATTTGCATTTGGGCACGCTGCGCATGCAAGTACCCAAAACGCAACAAACCAAAGATGTGGTGGTGCGCGGTCAAAAAGAAGTCATGGAAACAGGCATCGATAAAAAAGTCTATAATGTAGCCGAAGATTTAAATGTCAATGGGGGCACCGCTAATGACATCCTCAACCGCTTGCCGTCGGTAGAAGTGGATCAAGATGGGGGCGTTTTGCTGCGCGGTCAGGGGAGCGTCACGATCTTAATTGATGGGCGTCCGAGCTCCATGAGTGGGGGCAATGGCAAAACACTTCTAGATGCCTTGCCGGCCAATTCTATTGAACGCGTAGAAATCGTGACCAATCCGTCGGCTAAATACGATCCAGACGGCACCTCTGGCATCATCAATATTGTACTCAAAAAGAACAAACTACTTGGTTTCAATGGCTTGGTATCCACCAACCTCGCTTCTGGCGACCTACGTGGCGGCAACGTGGGCGAAGGCAGTGTGTCGCTGAGCTACCGCAATGGCAACGTCAATGTCTTTGGCACCTATAATGCGCGTTATTTAGAAGGCTACCGCAACAACTACAACGACATCCGCCAAGAGCTCAGCTCCGGTATATTTATCCTCGATCAAAACCGCACCGGCACCGACCTCGATGCAGGTCAAACTTTCCGAGCGGGCGCCGATATCAACCTCAATTTGCGCAACACCATCGGTTTTGTGGCCACGGGCTCCCTCACGCAGCGCGACCGCACAGGCGAGCTCTGGAACGCTCAGCTCGACGAAGCAGGAACTATAGACAGCCTCTGGAGCCGAGGCTCTTACGACCCAACCGATCGCCAAAACCTAGACCTCAACCTCAATTACAAGCACGATTTCAAAGACGAGCGCGGCAACCTTATTTTTGATGTCAACCAATCGTTGGGTACCGAAGACATCGCGGGTTATTACAAAAACACCTATTACAACCCAGATTCTTCGCTCTCGGCCTTGCCTGTTTTAGACCAACGCTTGTTCAATACCGACAAAAACAACATCACCACCGCTCAGGCAGACCTCACTTATTTATTTCCAAAATTTGGCTTGCGTACAGAAGCAGGGCTCAAAGCCATTTTAAGGGACCAACTCGTGGATACTTATTCGGAGACACTCGACAACACCCTCAATATGTACCAAGAGGATACCCTCGCCAATTTTCTTTACGGCTACAAAGAGCAAGTGTACAGTGTCTATGGGGTTGCGGGCAAGCAAATCAAGCGCTTTAAGTTGCAGGCGGGTTTGCGCGCCGAAAAAGCCTACCAAATCCCGAACCTTATTTCAGACACCATTCGCATTGTCAACGACTACTTCAATTTATTCCCTTCAGCCCATGTGCGCTATGAGCTCAAACCTAAATCAGAACTTAGCCTTAGTTATTCGCGCCGCATCAAACGTGCCTCGGCCAACGAGCTCAATCCGTTTACCAACTATTCCGATCCTTTTAATTTACAGCGCGGGAATCCTTACCTGAGCCCCGAATACATCCATTCTTTTGATTTGGCTTATTCACTCGAAAAAAAGAAACTAACGGTCTCGAGTGCCTTGTTTTTTCGCCAATCTGATGGTGTCATCTCTCGCTTTAAAGAATTTTACCCAGACAACACGAGTGCCGTCACCTACATGAATATCGCCCAAACCAAAGCCTTGGGTGCAGAACTCATCCTCATGTTCAAGCCTAGCCAGTCTTTTCGC
>JBIKZM010000181.1:0-3840 GCA_044354735.1 Crocinitomicaceae bacterium | reverse complement strand
CGGCGTCCCTACCGAGCTAGACTCCCGTACCTCAGATGCCATTGCTATTGGGGTGCGTTTCAAAGCACCAATCTACACGCTCAGCAGCATCCTCGACGAGGTCAGCGGCATTTCGCCCAGCTCACTTTCAGAACCCTATGATTTTGACGACGAAAATGATATCTTTGGTCAAGACGAGAAAGCACCAAACGAATGGGACATCTATGCTACAGAAGAGCTAGAACACCAACTTTCTGAGGCACTCGGCAACGAAGATTACGAACTAGCCTCAAAAATCCGCGATGAACTTAGCCGCCGCCATCAAAACTAGACTTACCCTCCTCAGTTTTTTTCAATTTTTTGTTTGGGGAGCCTGGCTCACCACCATCGGAACGTATTGCACAGAAGGCAAAGGCTGGGATTTCCCGCAATTTGGCGCCATCTTTTCTACGCTTGCACTTTCGTCTATCCTAATGCCTTCACTGATCGGGATCATCGCCGACAAATGGATGCGAGCTGAGCGCTTATACGGCATCTTACACCTTACCTACGCCGCATTCATGCTGCTCATTCCTCATTTAGATGTACTTACCGCACTCTTTCCTGGACTCAAACAACTCGAAGCATACGAATTGCTTTATTGGATTATTTTCGGAGGAATGTTGGCTTACATGCCCTCCATATCTCTTTCAAATTCAGTTTCTTATCGCATTCTTAAAATGAACAACCTCGATGTTCAACGCGACTTTCCTAAAATAAGAGTTTGGGGCACAATTGGTTTTATTGCCGCTATGTGGCTCACCAATTTAAGTGGTAGTAAAGCCAATGAAAATCAGTTTTACATTGCTGGAATTGGCGCCTTACTTTTAGGTATTTATGCCTTCACGCTGCCTGCCTGCCATCCGCAGGGTAAAACCAATGAAAAGCAAAGCCTTGCTTCTCAGCTCGGTTTGGACGCCTTCAAGTTATTTGCAGAGTACCGCATGGCTTTGTTTTTCATCTTCTCCATTTTGCTCGGTGCGGCCCTTCAACTTTCCAATATGTACGGTGATGCTTACCTAAGTAGTTTTCCAAAAGGCACGCTCGTCGAAAAGTACTCGACCATCATTTATTCGATTTCTCAGGTTTCAGAAACCATCTTTATTTTAACTATTCCCTTTTTCTTGAAGCGCTTCGGGATCAAAAACGTCATGTTATTTGCCCTTTTTGCTTGGGTTTTGCGTTACGGCTTCTTCGCTTATGGAGGCTCAGATTTTGGTATCCTGCTTATTGTGATGAGTTGCATCGTTTATGGCATGGCCTTCGACTTTTTCCTGATCTCGGGTTCTATGTTTGTAGAGGCCAATACCGACAGCAGCATTCGCTCGAGCGCACAAGGTTTATTTATCATGATGACCAACGGAATTGGCGCCTATATTGGCACGGTAGCCAGCAGCGCGCTTATTGGTGCTTACTATATACTGCCCAATGGCCAAACAGACTGGCCTGGCGCATGGATGTTGTTTGCGGGTTATTCCTTAGTGGTGGCTATTTTGTTTGTGCTTTTATTCAAAGAAAAACGCGCTGTTTAGTCCCTAGAAAATTTGTAACCTACTCCGCGAATGGAGTGAAAATACCGAGGGTTTTTGGGGTCGGGCTCAAACAATTTACGGAAATTGAGGATGTAATTGTCTATGGTTCTTGAGGTCGGGATTTGTTCTAAACCCCAAAGGCGATCCAAAATTTCATTTCTAGAAATGACCCTTCCCTCTTTTTCGACAAAAAGCGCAAGCAATTGCACTTCTCTTTTGGTAAAAGTATGAAGTAAAACACCTGCCGCATCTCGGAGTTCGAAGGAAGTGAAATCAACCTGTTTATCGCCAATTTGATGCTGACTTTGCTGGTCAGCTTGTACCGAACCATTGATCAATATCTGAATTTTGAGCAGGAGTTCTTCTAAATCAAAAGGTTTGACGAGGTAGTCATTGGCACCGAGTTTGAGCCCTGCGATGCGGTCTGCAGTGGTGCCTTTTGCCGACAAAAACAGAATTGGGACCACCGAATGCTTTCGGATTTCTTTACACAAATCAAAACCCGAAACATGAGGCAACATGACGTCCAAGATGATCAAATCAAAATGGATCGGACCCGAAAAAAACTGCAGTGCTTGCGCACCATCGGCATACGTTTCTACGGTGTATCCTTCCAATTCGAGATTCAAAGAAATCATATCGCGCAGGCTTTGCTCGTCTTCCACTAAACAGATCCGGTACATGTGCTTTTTTGATAGAAAAGTGTATTTTTGGTTGAAATTACTATAAACTCTTCAAACTATGAACAAAATTCTACGCTTTGGGCTGCTCTTTTTAGGCCTTCAACTTGGGGTTTGGGCACAACAAGTACTCGTGCACACAACCAAATTGAAACTCTCTAAAGACGTCCCAACGCTCACCTTACAAACGCCTGATCTTGCAGCACTTGCCGTAGAGGATGACCTCCGCGAAAAACAAGGTGTGCTTTACCGCATCGGTGTCGCAATTCCTACGCACCTCACGCCTCAAAATGCAGGCTTTTGGACTACCAATACAGACGGTAGCCGAACCTGGCAAATGGTCATTGTAGCGCCTGGTGCAGAAGCCATTAGTTACCTATTTGACAAATTTGTACTGCACGGCGGCAGCACCTTGCGCATTCAAAACATAGCTGGCCAAGACGTACATCCTTTGCTCACAAGCGCAGCTGTAGAAGCGCATCAAATGCAAAATGCTGCACTTTGTGGCGGGTCTAAGCATGTACTCACACTCACCGAGCCAGCCTACACAACGCCTTCTGAAATTTACATCGACCGCGTCATGTACAACTACCGTTCAACTGGTTATGAAGCTACAGAGAAAATCAATGAATCTGATCCTTGCGAAGTCAATGTCAATTGCTCGCCAGTTGGCGACGCTTGGCAAGATGAAAAACGCGGGGTGGCTCGTATTTATGTCGTAGAAGGTGCCCAGGCGGGGTGGTGTACAGGGTCTTTGATCAACAACACTGCCCAAAATTGCAAACCTTACTTATTAACAGCACTACACTGCGGTATAAATGCAACTACCGCCAATCTGAACCAATGGAAATTCTATTTCCGTTACGAGGCAGCCGCCTGCACCAACCCAACTTCTGCGGGCACACTCGCCAACTATTTTGTCACCGGTTGCTTGCGCATTGCCGATGCAGCAGATGGAGGTGGCAATTCAGGTTCTGACTTCCTTCTTGTGAAGCTTGGCAACGCCAACAATGAAAATACGGTCATCAACAACTTGAAATCAGCCAACCTCAACGCGTATTGGAATGGCTGGAACGCGAGTACAAGCCCATCAATGGGCGGGGTGAGCATCCATCACCCCGCAGGTGACATCAAAAAAATCTCTACTTTCTCTGGCAATACCGTTTCTACACAATGGGGTTCAGCCACGGGCTCGCATTGGCGCGTGACCTGGACGGCAAATGCCAACGGCCACGGCGTTACCGAAGGAGGCTCCTCTGGTTCACCACTTTTTGACAACACAGGAAACATCATCGGCACACTCACCGGAGGCAGCTCTTATTGCACGGCGCTTTCGGCACCTGACCAATACGGCAAAATGGCTTTCCACTGGGCCAACAACGGCACAACAGCAATTGAGCAACTCAAGCCATGGCTTGATCCAGCCAACCTGAATGTATTGGTTTTTGGAGGTTCAGCTGATCCTTGCACCCCAACAACACCCATTGCGCCAACGGCTAATTTCTCTGCGAGCGCAACCAACATTGCGCCCGGAACTTCCGTTAACTTCACCGACTTGTCTATCGGGATCCCAACTTCTTGGGCCTGGTCTGTGAGCCCAGCATCAGGTT
>JBIKZM010000180.1:0-3842 GCA_044354735.1 Crocinitomicaceae bacterium | reverse complement strand
AGCTGTACGGGTGACCCCGCCAAACGCGCCGGAAACGAGTTTACTTTTCAGATGCAGGCACTCATGAACATTGAATTGCTCAACGGTTATGAAGTGAAAAAAATCGTTACGGCTTGCCCGCACTGTTTCAATACACTCAAAAATGAATATCCAGAGCTCGGTGGTACTTATGAAGTGATCCACCACACCCAGCTCATCCAAGACCTCATCAACACCGGCAAACTCACCCTTGCCGACAACGGTACGTTCAAAGGCAAGAAAATCACTTTCCATGACCCGTGTTACCTCGGGCGCGCCAACGACGTCTATGAGGCCCCCCGCGCACTCATCGAAAAGCTCGACGCTGCGTTGGTTGAGATGAAACGCTGCAAAACCAATGGTTTGTGTTGTGGTGCAGGCGGCGCGCAAATGTTCAAAGAAGCCGAAAAAGGCAATAAAGAAATCAATATAGAACGCACCGAAGATGCCATTGAAACCAGTGCCAACATCATTGCAACTGGTTGCCCCTTCTGCAACACCATGATGACCGACGGCGTTAAGCACTTCGAAAAAGAAGAAGACGTCAAAGTCATGGATATCGCTGAACTCATTGCCAATGCTGCAGATCTCTAAGTTAGCACCCCATTTTAGCCCAGAAGCACGCGTATGGGTTTTCATCGGCGCTAGAGCACTAGACGCCACAGAAAGCCAATGGGTAAACGAGCAACTCAGTGCTTTTACAAATAGCTGGCAAACACACGGAAAAGCCATGAATGCCACGGGTTTTGTTTTTGCAAGTCATGCTTTGGTCATTGTGGCCAACGAAGAAGGCGTTCAAGCATCTGGCTGCTCCATGGATAAAATCAACCATTTAGTGCGCCAAATGGGCACTGAACTCGGCATCGATTTTTTTGCACGTATGAACACCTTGGTGAAAGAAAATGACCAATGGATCCTCGCCCAATTTGACCCCTCCGAAATACGCCAATCCATCTCTGCTTCAACGCAATTGTTGGGGGAGTTGTTGTGAAAACATGAAATTCTACACCCTCTTCTTCGTACTCCTATTTTCAATCCTTGGGATTATTTTTTTGGGCTTTATGATTTGGGCAATAGCTGGACTGCAAGCTTAATACCCACCTGCGCCACCCGCAATTTGCTCTATCGGGTGCCAAGTTGTTTTGATCTCTTGAAAGTCTGAAATATAGGACAACCCTTGTGCGCTTTTTACGTATAAAGGCTCCGCATAAATTCGGACGCGTTTGAGGTTGTCAATAGCCTCTTCTTGAGCAGTCGTGAGAAGTTTTGATTCAATTGGGGCAATACTCAGCGCATTGACGTCCATATGAGCGGAAAGCGTCGGCAACAATTCCGAAACTTCCCCGGTTAAAATATTGACCACACCTCCCGGCACATCAGAGGTAGCCAAGACCTCGGCAAATGAAATTGCACAGAGGGGTTGGGTGCTGTTGGCCACTACAACTACAGTGTTTCCACCGATGAGAACTGGTAAAATTTGGGAGATCAGGCCAAGGAGCGCAGTTTGCTGACAAGCCACTACCCCAATTACACCCATTGCTTCTGGAACAGAAAAATTGAAATGTGAAGACGCAACAGGATTCACACTCCCGAGCAAAGTCTGAAATTTATCGGCCCAACCTGCGTAATACACGCAGCGGTCTATGCTCATCTGAACCTCTTGTTCGGCACTTTGCTTCTCAAGACCCATTGCTTGTAATTCCTCAATAAATTGAACTTTTCTGGCCTCGAGTAGCTCCGCAATCCGGTAAGCGATCTGACTGCGGTTGAAAGCCGATTTACTTGTCCAAGCCGCTTGCGCTTTTCGGGCTGCCTGAACGGCATTGCGCACATCTTTCTTGGAGGCCTGGCACACATTGGCAAGCTGCTTTCCGCTTGGCGCGAATACAGCGTAGGATCGGCCGCTTTCGGTGCGCGGAAATTGACCACCAATGTATAATTTATAAGTTTTGAGGATTTCCATTAGTTTGAGAATTTGAGGTAGGCACTGAGGCCATGGCGGCCACCCTCGCGGCCGAAGCCACTTTCTTTGTAACCGCCAAAGGGCGAGGCGGGATCAAATTTATTGTAGGTATTGGCCCAAACTACGCCTGCTTGCAATTGCTGGCTGAGACCAAAAATACGAGCGCCATTGCTTGTCCAGACACCAGCTGCAAGGCCGTAGGGCGAGTTGTTGGCTTTTTGAACTACCTCTTCCATAGTGCGAAAGGTATGAATAGTGAGCACAGGGCCAAAAATTTCTTCTTGGGCAATGCGCGCGCTCTGAGCCACTTCGGTAAATAGGGTGGGTTTACAATAAAATCCTTTGCTCGGGAGCGTACAATCTGGCTGATACATTTCTGCGCCTTCGGCAATGCCGAGCGAAATATAGCGCTCGATGGTCTCGAGTTGTTTTTTTGAATTGACAGCCCCAATATCTGTGTTTTTGTCCAAAGGATGACCTACGTAAATACTTTGCAAGCGGAATTTCAACTTTTCAAGCACCCGATCTGCAATAGACTCCTGCACAAAAAGCCTAGAGCCAGCGCAACATACATGGCCTTGGTTAAAGAAAATGGCATTGATCACGCCTTCTACAGCTTGGTCAATAGGGGCGTCTTCCAAAATGATATTTGCTGACTTTCCGCCGAGCTCAAGCGTGAGTTTTTTAGCAGTGCCAATACACGCTTTTTGTATCTGCTTGCCAACGGCCGTACTGCCAGTAAAGGCTATTTTATCGACGTTTGGATGCCCAACAAGTGCCGCGCCGGTGTCTCCGTAACCCGTCACAATATTGACCACGCCAGCAGGCAAACCTGCTTCTTGGCAAATTTCAGCAAATTTTAAGGCCGTTAAGGAGGTCGTTTCTGCAGGTTTGAGCACAACCGTGTTGCCACAAGCCAAGGCTGGTGCAATTTTCCAGGCGAGCATCAGTAAAGGGAAATTCCAAGGGATGATTTGAGCGGCTACACCAAGTGCTGAAATTTGCTGACCTGCAAAGGCTTCTTGCAATTTATCGGCCCAGCCTGCGTAGTAAAAGAAATGATTGCAGGCCAACGGAATATCTATGTCTCTTGACTCCCGAATGGGCTTACCGCCATCTAGCGTTTCTAGAACTGCTAGCTCTTTTGCCTTTTCTTGCATGAGCCGCGCAATCCGAAAAAGATACTTTCCACGCGCTGCACCACTGAGTTTTGACCACACATTTTCGTAGGCCGAACGGGCGGCAAGAACGGCTAAATCTACATCTGAATCGTTGGCCCAAGCAATTTTCGCTATATGGCTTTCATCTGCAGGGTTGACCGAATCAAAATATGTCTTAGAGAGTGGTGCCTGCCACTTTCCATCGATAAATAGTTCGTATTGTGGCTTGATATGGACCTGCGCTGCAGATTCAAGAGAAGGATCCAGGTTCCAGGTTGAGTTACTCATGATTAGTCGATTGAAAAATATGTAGCCGACTGGTATTTTCCGGTCATTTGTTTTTGGTATTGCATCAGTAGGTCATTGGCCAAGCTACTTGCACCAAAACGATACCATTCATTGGTGAGCCAGGCCTCACCTAACACTTCTTTGACCATCAATAAATGATGTAGCGCTAATTTGGAGGACGAAATACCACCAGCGGGTTTCATGCCAATCATTTGCCCTGTTTTGTCAAAATGATCTTTAATGGCGCCGAGCATAGTGAGTACGACAGGCAAAGTAGCAGCGGGTTGAATTTTACCTGTAGAAGTCTTGATGAAATCGGCACCGGCAGAGATAGCGAGGTCTGAAATTTTTCGGACTTGGTCTAGGGAGTCTAGCTCGCCTGTTTCAAAAATAACCTTCAGGCGTATTGTAGC
>JBIKZM010000289.1:0-3853 GCA_044354735.1 Crocinitomicaceae bacterium | reverse complement strand
CCAATGAGAGTTTATTTCCTTTATGTTTTTGTTGCTTTATCGTTCATTCTAAATGATTTACAAGCGCAAACTTTTGTTTTTGGGCAGCTTACGGGCTCGCCAAACATGCTCACCACAGGTTGGAACACAAACGGAAATGCTTTTGTCGGCGATACGCCAGGCGATGTAGATAATTTTCCGAATGAGCTCATTCTATCCAACGCCACTACTGGGCAATCGGGCAGTATCTTTTACAACACGCCCCTCAATATCACCATTTGTCAGCAGTGGACCGTTGAGTTTGAGTACCGTATTTGGGGAGGCAACGCTGCCGACGGCTTGGCATTTTGTTTCATTCCGGTACCACCCACGGGTTTTGTAATGGGCGCAGGTCTTGGTATTCCCGCATCTGCTAATGGTTTAAAAGTAGCTATTGATACCTATGACAACTGTAGCCAAGGTGGTACCAACCCCGAAATCCAAATTTTCACGGGCGTAGGATACAACGAATGCTTGCCTGCAACGCCTAAAATTCAAAATTCAGGAGGCTCCCTAAATTATCTAAGAAACGCCAACTATCAGCCTGTCAAAATTACATATAACAATGGCTTGATCACCGTATTTGTCAATAACGTTCCATTGCTCACTACCAATTACACCATCAACTATACAGGTTACATGGGCTTTACGGCCAGTACAGGAGCACTTTACGATCAGCACTCTATTCGCAACGTCATCATCTACACCAATCAAGCCCAATCCAATGCCGGTGTCGATGTTACAACTTGCTCCAACACTCCCGTAACGATTGGTGCAAGCCCTAACCCGAACAATACCTACAGTTGGTCTCCATCCAATGGTTTGTCGGCTACCAATGTGGCCAACCCCATTGTTACCTTACCCAACACTACTGGCGCGCCCATTACGCAAACCTATACCGTGACCACAACCATGGCAAGTTCGCCCGGAATGTGCCCTACGACCGATCAGATTGTCGTGACTATTCAGCCGCAATTTTCTCAAACGAGTAACCAAACGACGTGTGCTGGTCAATATATTTTCAATGGCCAAGCTTTGACACAATCGGGCGTTTATCAAGACACCCTCAATACCGTTCACGGTTGTGATTCCATCGTTACACTGAACCTCACTATTGGCAATAGCCCTGCAGCCAATGCTGGGCAGAACAGCTCCATTTGCTCCGGAGAAACAGGTAATTTGGGCCAAGTTGCGCAACCTGGTTTTACTTACAGTTGGTCTCCGTCTAACGGGCTAAGTGCGACAAATATTTCCAATCCAATAGTGCAACTTTCCAATGTGAATACAGGTTGGCCTATTGTTCAGACCTACACACTTACGGTGACCGACAACACTAGTGCTTTGGCTTGTACCACATCCGATCAAGTAGATGTGACGGTTTTACCAAGCTACCAAATTCAAGTAGTGGATACGCTGTGTAACGGAGGGCCTTTTGTATTCAATGGCCAGAGTTATTCCCAAACAGGTATTTATATTGATTCGGCTATAACCACAACAGGTTGTGACTCACTGATCACCATCAATATCTCTATTTCGCAAGAGCCGGTTTTCGCTCTAAATGACACCCTTATTTGCTTTGGCGGGCAGGCTACTTTGGTTCCACAAAGTACTTTTAACAACATGACTTACGCGTGGCTTGCGCAAAACACGAACATTCCTATTTTAAGCCCTAGTTTAAATACAAATCCGCAACAGTCTATTTCATATGTAGTTACCGCCATAGATAACTTCCTTTGTTCACATACAGAAAACGTCACTATTACCGTTGCGCCTTTACCAGTCATGACACTGGCGGCCAATCAAACTACACTCTGTGCTTACGACACCCTACAACTCGCAGCCTCAGGAGCCACTGCCTTGAGTTGGAGCGGTCCTGTAGCATTTGCAAATAGCAATCCATCACAAGTGCTTATTTTACCTAATTCAGGAACATATCAAGTTGTAGGTACTTCTGCTGAAGGCTGTCAGGACAGCACTGGTATCAGCATTACAGTCAATCCTGTGCCGCAATTACAAATCACACCTGATATTGGTATTTGCCCTGGTTTTTCGGCGCCAATTGCGGTTTCTGGTGCAGTCAATTATCTTTGGAACAATTCCCAATTAAGCGGATCTGGCAATAGCGTAGCGCCAAGCGTTACCACAACATATATTGTCATTGGTTCGAATCAATACAATTGCCTAGATTCCGCCCAAACTACCGTTACGGTTTATGCGCAGCCGAGTGCAGATTTTACAGCGAGCCCTCTGATATTAACCAGCGACAACCCAACCGTTTATTTTACTTCAAATGCTCAAAATGCGGCAACAAGTATTTGGGATTTTGGCGATGGTACAACATCTGAAAATAGCCAGAATGAATTCGATTATACGTATCCATTTGTAGAAGATCAAACCTATACCGTTACGCTCCATATTGAAAGTGCCGAGGGTTGTACCGATCAGAGTCAAGTGCAAATTCAAATCAAAGGCGGTATTATTTACTATGTACCTAACACCTTTACGCCAGATGGCGATGCCCTCAATAATGTATTTACACCTGTATTTACCTCAGGTTTTGATCCTCAAAATTTCCACATGACCATTTTCAATAGATGGGGTGAGCCCGTTTTTGAGTCTTATGATTCAACATCAGGTTGGGACGGAAAAATGGATGTGTATGCGGCTCCTGAAGGAACCTATATCTATAAAATCGATTTCAAGACCCTCAATACCGATGAAATCATCCGCGTCAGCGGGCATGTTTTGCTCATGAGGTAAATCTTCGTTGTTTTTAGAACGATTTACCTTTGATTGCTTATCTTTGAAACGCAAGAAATTATAAGCATTTTCTCATGTCAAAGAATAGCCAACGCGTTTACCTTCAACTATTTTCAGTACTGTTCTTGCTCGTATTTAGTTCAAGACTAAACGCTCAATCTATAGGCGGTATTGTCAATACCTATACTGCGGTTACGAATATCACACCAAATAGCGTAACTGTCAGTAGCGCTGCGGGCTTTTCGGTTGGCGATCGGGTCTTATTGATCCAAATGAAGGGTGCCACCATCAATCAAACGAATACAGCGAGCTTTGGGCAAATTGTAGCTTTAGGGTCTGCAGGTAACTTTGAATTCACCAATATTGCCAGTATCAATGCCAACACCATCACTTTTGTGACCAATCTTTGCAAGCCCTTTTCTGTTGCAGGAAAAGTACAGCTCATTCGGGTTCCTGTTTACAATCAAGCAACAATCAATGCCGTCGTTACCTCAAGCCCTTGGAATGGCACAACAGGCGGTGTGGTAGCCATTGAGGCCACCACGAGCCTTACCTTTAACAATAGTATAGATGTCAGTGGCAAAGGTTTTGTTGGAGGCGCAGTCACTTCAGGTTTTTTCGCTTGCAATGATCCAAATTTTGCAAGTTCTGGTGCAAGCGCAGGTAAAAAAGGGGAGGGCATAGCACTTGCTCCGCTCAATTTAGATGGCAACAGAGCCCCTCTCGCTAATGGAGGTGGAGGCGCTAATTCTGGCAATCCCGGCGCAGGTGGAGGTTCAAACGGTGGCGCTGGCGGTCGGGGCGGCAATCAGTTTTCGGGTTCTTGCCCTGTCAATACTGCATTTGGTATGGGTGGCTACGTGTTGAATTACAGTACTTACCGTGCTTACCTCGGTGGCGGTGGCGGCGGTGGCTACAAAGACAACGGCCTCAATGCCACTGTAGGATCAAATGGGGGTGGCATTGTTTTTATCCTTACACCAAGCGTTATCGGTAACAACCAGCAAATTATTGCAAGTGGCTTAAATGTGATCGGCAATACCGACTCTGAAGGAGCTGGCGCGGGTGGCGCGGG
>JBIKZM010000016.1:0-11818 GCA_044354735.1 Crocinitomicaceae bacterium | reverse complement strand
GGCTCTTACCTGTTGCAAATACTTCAGTAGTGTTGGTTTCTATTGGCGCGGAAGCCTTAAGTGGCGTGGCAGTTGCCTCTATGGTAGACGGCATTCGCCCCTTGCTCATCGAAGTCCAAGCATTGGTTTCATCTGCAGCCTATGGCACACCCCAACGGTCTTCCACGGGATTTGATGTCAAGCGGCTCAATATGCTTTTGGCTGTACTAGAAAAACGCTGTGGTTTCAGACTAGCAGCCAAAGACGTCTTTTTGAATATTGCCGGCGGCATCAAAGTAGACGACCCCGCCATTGACCTCGCTGTCGCCATGGCAATTTTATCTTCCAACGCCGACCTCGCCATAGACAAAACCATCTCTTTTGCGGCCGAAATTGGCCTCAGCGGAGAACTGAGGCCCGTCAATCGCCTAGAGCAACGCTTAGGTGAACTCGAAAAACTCGGTTACAAAAAAATTATCGTATCCAAATATTCGAAAGGAATCAAAGGACACAAACACCAAATAGAAATCATCCCCTGCACCAAAATCGAAGAAGTGGTGCGTGCGGTTTTTGCTTAACGCTATGCCTAGACTGATCCTCGTCCCGACCCCAATTGGCAACTTAGAAGACATCACGCTGAGGTCCTTGCGCATTTTGAAAGAAACACCTCTCATTTTTGCCGAAGACACCCGAGTGACCAACAAGCTCTTGAATCATTTTGAGCTCAAAAAGAAGGTCTTGGCTTTTCATGCCCATAACGAGCATCGATTTTTGGAAAAAACCATTGAACTCATCCAACAGCATGAATTTTGTGTGTTGGTGTCCGACGCTGGTACGCCCGGTATCTCAGATCCAGGTTTTTTATTAGTGCGCGCATGCATTCAAGCTGGAATTGACGTCGAATGCCTTCCCGGCCCCACCGCATTTGTACCCGCGCTCGTCGCCTCCGGATTCCCTTGCGACAAATTTGTTTTTGAAGGTTTTCTGCCCCACAAAAAAGGCCGTCAGACGCGTATTCAAGCCCTCGCTCAAGAAAACCGTACCGTCGTTTTATATGAATCTCCTCACCGCATTGCCAAAACGCTCAACCAAATGTGCGAATGGCTAGACCCGCAGCGCGAGGCTTGCGTGGTCAGAGAAATCAGTAAAAAGTTTGAAACGTATCACCGCGGTACACTCGCCGAACTACAGAGCTACTTCTCCCAATACGAGGCAAAAGGTGAAATCGTCTTGCTCTTGAAAGGGAACACCGAATAATTGCAGGTTTTTCGCTATTTTTGAGGGTGCAATTTCAGCAAATCATAGGCCAAACGAACCTCAAGCAAGAACTCATTCAAGAGATCAATTCTGGCAAAATTGCCCATGCCCAATTGCTGCAAGGCACAGCAGGCTACGGCGGACTCCCCCTCGCTTTGGCATTTAGTCAGTTCCTATTTTGCACAGACCGCGGCGCTCAAGATAGCTGCGGGCGCTGTGCCTCCTGTCAAAAAGTACAGCAACTCCAGCATCCCGATCTACATTTTGTGTTTCCCGTTGTACTCGGTATCGGCAAAACCTCAGACTTTTTTTTAGCGGATTGGCGCACGCAACTCCAACAAAACCCCTATTTCGATCTTTTTGATTGGACCGAGCGCATCGATGACAAACTGCGCAAGCCCGTTATAGGCACCGATGAAAGCAAAGAAATCATTCGTAAATTGAGTCTCAAAGGCTACGAAGGCGGCTACAAAGTCATGATCATTTGGCAACCAGAACAAATGAATGCCGATTGTGCCAATAAGCTGCTCAAGATACTCGAGGAACCGCCCGCTCAAACACTTTTTCTTTTGGTGAGTGAAGACGCAAGCAAGCTCATGATCACCATACAATCCCGAACGCAACTCCTTCGGGTGCCCAAAATAAGCGCAGATGAACTCAGCGCTTATTTACAAGAAACCAAAAGCCAAACGCGCACTAACGCCGATGCGATTGCTGCTTTTGCAGATGGCTCGGTATTGGCAGCAATGTCTTACCTCAGTACTTCCGAAAACCAAGACCAACAACGCAATCAATTCATCCAACTCATGCGGGTTTGCTACAAAAAAGAAGTGCTCGCCATGATGAATTGGGCAGACGACATCGCGTCAATTGGCAAGGAAAGACAAAAACTCTTCATCCAATACGCTCTACACATGCTTCGCCAGAGTATACTCACCAATTACATGGGCGATACGCTGACCAAAGTATCAGACGAAGAAGCCGCATTTTTAGAAAAATTTGCGCCGTTTATATCAGGTAATAACATTCGTGAATTCATCAGCACCTTTGACGCCGCCTATTTTCAAATAGACCGAAACGCCAATGCGCGCATTTTATTCACGCAACTTTGTTTTCAAACGATGCGCTTCATCCATCAGGCGTAATTCAAACTACTTTATTTATTAACTTTACCACAAAAAATCAAATGGGTTGTACGTCATGTAGTAGCGGTGGAGGAACACCAAACGGTTGTAAAAACAACGGCACATGCAGTAGCGGCGGATGCAACAAACTTGAAGTTTTTGACTGGCTGGCCAACATCAGTTTGCCTGCGGGCCAAAGCACCTTTGAGCTCGTAGAGGTGCGCTTTAAAAACGCCCGTAAAGCCTTCTACAGAAATGCAGACCACCTCTCCTTACAAACAGGCGATGTCGTCACCGTAGACACAAGCCCAGGTTGGGATATCGGCGTAGTTTCAGCCCTTGGTGAGCTCGCGCGTATTCAAGTAAAGAAAAAAGCGCCCAACCTTAAAACCATGGAGTGCAAAAAAATCTTGCACATCGCCAATCAAGAAGAGATCGATAAATGGATCAAAGGCCGTACGCTCGAACGCGACCTCCTTACCCAATCGCGCATTCTAGCTCAAAATATAAAACTCGACATGAAAATCTCAGATGTCGAGTACCAAGCAGACCTCAGTAAGGCTACATTCTATTACACTGCCGAAAGTCGCATCGATTTTCGACAACTCATCAAAGACATGGCTGAGCGCTTTAAAGTACGTGTCGAAATGCGTCAAATTGGTTCGCGTCAAGAAGCTTCTCGCCTCGGCGGAATAGGCTCTTGTGGCAGAGAACTCTGCTGCAGTACCTGGCTCACCGATTTCAGGTCTGTGTCTACATCTGCGGCCCGCTATCAACAACTTTCTTTGAATCCACAAAAATTAGCTGGCCAATGCGGCAAGCTCAAATGCTGTCTGAACTACGAGCTAGATATGTACCTAGACGCCATCAAGTCTATGCCCAAACCCGACAGCAAACTACAAACCGAAAAAGGCGAAGCAGTTCACATGAAAACCGATGTTTTCAAACGCATTATTTGGTATGCTTATAAAGGAGAAAACGGAATGGTTGCGCTCACAGCTGAGCGGGTAGCCGAAATCAAACAACTCAACAAAGACGGTGTCAAACCTAAAGATCTTGCCGATTTTGCGCAAATCAAAGAAAAAGTAGAAGAAGTTGGTTATCAAAATGTGGTTGGGCAAGATAGCCTCACGCGCTTTGAAAAATCATTCAGCAACAACAACAAAAGAAGACCCAATCGCAAACCACGCAAACCGAACCCCGGAGGGCCAAAAAATGAAAAAGCTAGCTAGTCTTTTGATCTTATTGAGCTTGGTTTTGGCGAGCTGCACGAAAGAGGCTATTTATACCAAAGCATTTCGTTTCAACAACGCAGCATGGAATGAAAATGTAAAGCCGCAATTTGAAGTCGATATCCAAGACACTACGCAATACTACGATTTCATTTTTACACTCCGTACCACTACCGACTACGCCTACAACAACCTCTGGATTTTCTTGCGTACCACACCGCCATTTGGCAAAAGTGTACGCAAGCCATACCAAATAAGAACCGCCGATGCCAATGGCAACTGGATTGGCAAAAAGTCAGGCACCATCGTTGAGCACCAAATGATTTTTAAGCAGCGTAAAATGCCTTTCAAGGGCAAATACAAATTTATACTGGAGCAAGCGATCACTGAGAAAAGTGTGGACGAAGTGCTCGATATCAGTTTGGAAGTTCGGATCAGTGAAGCAGATTAATGCTGAAATTTAGACCTCTAACGATTCAAGAATTAAATGAACTCGAAACCGAGTTCAAGCATTTCCTTGTCATCAACGAACTCTACGATGCCGAATGGCGCCAACTAGCCGTAAACGACCCTTCCAAAGCGCAAGAGTTTATCGACTTATTTTCCAATATAGTTCTTGAAAAAGTGTATACCAAACTTCCGGGATTGCTACATATTGGCGAAGATTTCATCACCGTTTTTGATTTTCAAAAAGATGTTTGGAATCTCTTTCATTTTCAACTCACCACACAAAATACGTTGTCAGAAATAAACCCTGACAATTTCATGGCCTTCCTACAAACTTCATGGTCAGATCTTTCCTTCAAAAAAGGAACTAAAAAATGTTCTGAACAAAAAGCTGAGCAAGTGTATGCACTTATTTGTAAAGGCGCAAGCCCACTTCACGAACAAGCGCTTCAGGAATTTCTGCAGGTGTTCAAGACCATTTAATCTTTCTTTTTTTGCTTGTAAAGCATCTTTTTTTGGACAATTGCGTTTATAGAACTAAATTTGAATGATTATCACCTAAATACAAACGCATGAAACTGACGCGCTTTGCTTTCCTAGCCACCTTACTTTTACTGATTTCTTCAGCCTGCATCGAACACGAAATCATTCCGCCACCGAGCAACAAAGTAGATCTCAACGCCAGTTTTATCGGCTACATCAACGGTACACAAGTTGAGCTTACGCAAAACGTCAATAACTACCTTGGCTTTGCCATAGATACGCAAATCATAAACGTCGCACCAATGATGTCCAAAGTAATTTACACTTCAGGCATTGCCTCAATGGCCAACCCACAAAACATCTCTTTGTCTTTTGGTTCACTCGAATGGGACGCCACTGGAAGCTCCACTCCCACTCTCCCGATGTTCAATGACTTTCACATGACCAACTCAGGTAACCCAGTGCCTTTTAAAGACGCGGCAACACTTGCTACCAACAGCATCAATGGCGTACAGGTTTCTTACACAGACAACACCGGAAAATTCTGGATTTCACGCGAGACAGACCCAGGTCAAACAGCCAACTTTACTATCTTGAAGCAAGCTTCTGACGGCACAGGCGATTACTCTTTGTTTGAAGTAACTTTCAGTTGTAAAGTTTGGTACGTAGATCCACAAACAAGCGTGGAAGAATCTATCCAAATCAACAATGCCAAGCTACGTAGTTGGTTCAAGCGCTAAACAATTGTTGAACCAAAACGCCTGAATGAGTGAAGCACTCAAAATAGCAATCATAGGCGACTACAACTTCACCTACAACTCGCACCACGCGACGAACCTTTCGTTGGACCACGCTGCCGAATTCCTTGAGCTAGAAATCAATTATTACTGGATCAAAATCAATGAGGCACTACAATTTAAAAAAACTGTTTTTGAACAATACGACGGCATCTGGGTTGCGCCCGGCCCCTACCTCAATCCGTTTTTCTTAAATGGTGTTTTTCGATATTTGGTCGAGCTCAACATACCTGTATTTGCTACAGGTGAATGCTTCAAAATATTTATTGATTACCTGATTACTGCCAATAACATGAACCCTTATGGGGAGAAGCTCATTTCGGAGAATCTCGTCAATAGCAATCATTTTGAGCGCATAGACGTGCTTCCAAAATCCACAGCGATGGAACGCTTGTACGAGACCTGCAGTACTGTAGAACTGAGTGCAACACGTTACAGCATGTACCCACAACTACTCGAACAACTGATTGGTCAGTTTATTGACATCGAGGCCGTCAATCAGTTTGATGATCCTGAAATCATTACATTGAAAACACATCCCTTTTTCTTGTCTACTAGTTTTTGTCCGCAGATATCCTCTACCCGAGACCTCCCGCATCCGTTGGTCTATACTTTTTTAAAGATATCGGCCGAAATAGCAGGCCTTGACTCACAACTCCAAGAATAAATCGAGTTGCGTGTAATACAAATAAGGCCGAACAGGTAAGTTAAAAATGGTTTCTAACAGTCCGGCATAAACTATAATTTGCTTCATGTGCGCATCGTTGCGCAGTCCTGTCTTGAAATCGATCACCACTACTTCATTTTCTTTGAGCCAAACTTTATCGGGCTGTTTCATTTGATTGATATCGGCGATAATACGCTGCTCATTGAATTCTTCTAAAATACCCTCCTGAAGTTGTTGGGCCGAAACATGGCCCCAGAATTGTTCAGCAGCTTCGGTAAGTTCGGTGAGTTGGTCTTGGGCTATGGACCCCTCTTGTAAGGCAGCCTGAATAGCTGTTGGCAACTGCGCAGCAGATGAGCAAAGCGCCATCAGGCGATGAAAGGCGAGTCCGAAAAGTTGATCGGGAACCTGCTCTATATCGGGAGTTCTAAAAACCAAAGAAGGATACCACAGCTGATCAGGCAGGGCCATTGGGTGGTAAAATTTGGTGTTTGAAGCTTCCTCCTTGATTTTTTCTTGCGCACTGACCACCTTCGGTACGGCTTCGCCTGCCACATAAATATGTTCTTCTTGGAGTGTAAGATCTGGGTGCGTAGTGAGTTGTTGATGTATTTGAGCGCCAAACCCTTTTGCTTTATGGTGATTCCAAATATATAGCCTATTTTCTGGTCTGGTGAGGGCTACATAAAGCAAGTTGAGTTTATCTAAATAAATAGCGGCTAGCTCTTTTTCTTTAAAAGACTTGAATTCAGGAATGGCATCTGCCGGAAATGAATAGGCCAGACCTTCTCCTGCTTGCATTAAGAATTTGGAAAGTCCATAAATGATGATACTAAAATCTAAACTTGGGATGAGCACAACCGGAAATTCCAAGCCTTTGGCCTTATGAATGGTCATGATGCGGATGGCTTCTGTAGACTCTGGCATTTGCAGCGCCAATTTATCTTTGTTTTGTTCTACAAATTCGATGAAGGGCAGTAGCTCCGCATTGCGATTGAGCTGGTACTGAAAAGCGACATCAAAAAAGTGATGCACATAGGGTTCTTGGGTGTCGTTGATTTGAAAACAGGCGGCAACTTTTTGGAGCAAATCAAATAAATGCTCGTAAGGCATGAAAAGCGCCTCCTCAGAACCGAATTCTGCCTTGTAAAAAGCATTTTCATCGAAATAACGCAATTGCCGGCCGTCTTTTTCAAAAGTCTTGAAGTAGGCCATATAGCTCGCCACATCAAACTTGCCCTTGGCGCGCAAATAAGCTTCTGCCAAACGCTTCCCTAAGGTAGGATTGGCTGGCTTTGCGCGCTTTTTGAGATACAGTAAAAACAATTGTACCAATGAATTTGAATACAACAAGAGCGAATCTTGCGATACCACTTGCATGCCTGCTTGCGTGAGGGAGAGCGCAATTGCGTTGCCCTTTTTATTGGTTTCGGTGAGCACACAAATATCGCAAGGTCTGAAGCCGTCTTGAACGACTTGTTGGATGGTGGTGCGGATTTTATCGTGGAGGAGCTCATCGGGGAGATCATTGACCAAGCTTTCTATCTGAACAAAACCAGTGCTGTCTGATTTGGGCTGCTGGTGCAAGGAAGCATAGAAATCTTGGTGCTGAGGCGGCAAGGAAAGGGCCAATTGCTTAAATAGCGCGTTGTTGAATTCGACGATTTGAGGTGCAGAGCGGTAGTTGTCGTCTAGGCTATTTTTCTCTCCACTTGCCTCGAATCGCAGGCTATTTTGCGCCATTTGAAGGTCGTTTTCGGGATTATATAGACTGGGCAACGCGACAAATTGCTCTGCCAAACCGTTGTTGAAGCGGTAAATACTCTGCTTGGCGTCGCCAACAATAAGGTTGGGGCGTTCATAAGAAATGGCCTCGAGTACCAATGGAATCATGTTGACCCACTGCAAGCGAGAGGTGTCTTGGAATTCATCGAGCAAAAAGTGCTCATAACGAATTCCTAAACGCTCGTAGATATAAGGCGCTTGCTCACCCTTGACCAACTGACTGATGAGTTGATTGAACTCTGAGATGCGGATTTGTTGTTGTGCGGTCATGAGGGCCTTGGTTTGCTGCGCGACATATTGCAGCAAGGCCATATCGTAAAAATTTTTGCGTTGGGTCTCGAGGAGTTTGAATTGACCCAATGCTTGGTCATAACTTGTTTCGAGTGCTAAAAGAGCGTTATTGACTGGAGATGGGAGGTCGTAAATGTTCTCTTCGAGCTTTTCTTTGAACTTAGGTGCGTAAAAAGAACCTTCTTTTTTACCTAGGCCCCAGTTTGGATCTTCCGCGAACGCATCGATGCGCTTCTGATCGGTCGGGGTCTTGAAATGAGTGCCTTTGAAAGGAGCCGCCAGCGCATTGGCTGCAGCACATTGCGCCAAAAAGTCGGCCTTAACTGTAGCGGCCCTATCTTGAAAATCTTTGTAGGTTTCTGGCGTGTAGGTATTGGTGAGCAACTGTGTAACCTCTTTGGCGTTGCGCTCTTTGCTCAGTACTTCAGAAAACTGCAGCAAAGATTTTTTGAAGTCCCAGGACTCTCCTTCAGCCACCTTAGTTCTAGCGTAAGAAAGCATCCAGCGGGTGAGTTCAAGCGCATCGGGTTGCCCCAAACGGGCGATGAGCAAATCTAATACTTCGTCGAGGATCAACTTTTCATTGAGAACCACCTCAAAATCGGCTGGCAGGTCGAGGTCTCGACTAAAAGAGCGAATGAGACGCAAATTGAATTTGTCTATAGTCGAGATATTGAAATCTTCGTAGTGGTGTAGAATGCCTTGGAGGGCACCAGCAGCGCGTTGCTGAAGTTGAACTTCAGTGAGCGTAGTTTCGTTGAGGAGGTCTTTTTGAAGTGCTTTTGTTTTGGCGTTGGCACTAGCGGGGTAAGCCAGGCCGCTCAAGGTTTGAAGAATGCGGTCTTTCATCTCGTTGGCTGCCTTATTGGTGAAGGTCATGGCGACAATATGCCGGAACTTTTGACGGTAATTGGTATCTGATAGCAGGATCTTAAGATACTCTAAAACAAGACGATGCGTCTTGCCGCTACCCGCAGATGCGGCATAAACGCGTAAGGCTTTGGAGGAAGGTAGGGGCATTAGTTGAATTTGGACTTAACTTTTCCTAAAATTAAGAACATTTTGAGCGTTTTGATGTATTTTTGTTAGATGAGACCAACATTTTTAGGCATCTTTTTAATCTTGCTGCTTACCGCATGTGGCGACGACAAACCCACGCTGCCAAAAGCGCAAATTCAAGTCAGTATGCAGCCGGTCTTTGACGCCTTGCCTTTTTACATGGACAGCATCTATACAACCCAAGAAGGGTATAAAATTAAATTCACAGAACTCAAGTGTTATTTCACGCTTTTTGGCAACGGAAGCAACGCGCTGCATCAGGCTGCCTTGCTAGATTACCGAGAAACCGGAAGCCTCCTGTTCAAAAAAGAAGGTGACTACGCCCTTTTCAATAACTTGAGCGCGGTTTTGGGTGTAGACAGCAGCCTCAACCACCTTGACCCAAGTGCTTTTCCAAATGAAAGCCCCCTCAATATCAGCATCGCAGGCCCAATGCATTGGGGCTGGAGCACAGGATACATCTTCATGAACATCGAAGGCAAAGTAGACACCATCATAGATGCCACCACCAACCCAAACCTCTCTTTTAGCTTTCATATTGGCACCGATACCTATTTGCAAAACCTGCAATTTAACGCCGTCAACTGGACCGACATCGGCAACCAAACCCGGGAATTCAAACTTAAGCTCGACTTGCTTGCCTTTTTAGGCCAGGGGGTCAACAGCATCAATCTTAGTACAGAAAACCTTACACACACCGCTGCTGGGCAAGAGGTGCTTACACAAAAAGTCATTGCCAACTTTAAAAACGCAATTAGCCCGTACTAATGAAAAAATTGCTGGTTTTCTTTAGCTTGTTGCTTTTATTTGGTGCGTGTCGCAAAGACAACACCAACTTTCAGCCCACACCTTTTGCGCTAGAAATTCCGAGTCATTTTCCAGACATGATCATTCCTGCAGACAACCCCATGACCCAAGAGGGAGTGGAGCTCGGGCGCTGGTTATTTTATGAAAAAAGACTCTCGGCCAACGACTCCATGAGCTGTGCCTCCTGCCATTTACCTCAAAGTAGCTTTTCAGATCCCAACAAATACTCCACGGGCATAGACGGCATTGCCGGTAACCGCAACTCCATGGCGCTCATCAACCTCGGTTGGGACAACTTTTTTTTCTGGGATGGCCGCGCTTCTTCGCTCGAACAACAAATTTTGGAGCCCATTCCTAACCCCATTGAAATGCACCAAAGTTGGACAGACGCTGTTTATAAGCTGAACCTAGATATCAACTACCGCAACAAATTTTACCGTGCTTTTGGCGAGCCAGGCATTGACTCCACCAAAGTAACCAAAGCCATTGCGCAATTTATCCGCACCATGATTTCTGCATCCTCTAAGTACGATGTCATGTATAAATACGAAAACGGGATACCCCTTACGTCGCAAGAACAAAATACCTTGCAAACGGTGGATGTAGAAGAATGGGCTGGCTACGACCTCTTTAAAAGTTTGAATGGCGCCGATTGCTTTCATTGCCACAACGGACCGCTCATGCGCGTCAAAAAATACAGCAACAACGGTTTAGATGCCAATTTCACCGACCTCGGGCGTGGCGGCGTAAACGGCAACCCTGAAGACAACGGCAAATTCAAAGTACCCACGCTGCGCAACATTGCCCTCAGTGCACCCTATATGCACGACGGTCGTTTTGAAACGCTTGACCAAGTCATTGAACACTACTCAAGCGGTGTGCACGTCTCCCCTACCATAGATCCACTCATTGAATTTGCCAATCAAGGCGGCGTTCAGCTAAGTGCACAAGAAAAATACTTGCTCAAGAAGTTTCTGCTCACCCTTACAGACAACTCCTTTATTTCTAACCCCAATTTCAAAGACCCAAACTAACATGAGCGCAAGTCGTTTAACCACCGAAGACAAGGCCTTAAAAATCAACCTCACTAAAGATATCTATGGTTGTTTTGCAGAAATTGGCGCAGGTCAGGAAGTTGCAGCTAACTTTTTCAAGGCAGGCGGAAGCTCAGGAACTATCGCCTACACGCAGTCAGCCTACGACATGAAAGTATCGGATTCTATGTACGGAGAAACCGTTCGTTACGTCTGTGAAGAACGCTTGCTAACCATGTTACAAACTGAATTCAAGCATCTCCAAGACATATTACCCGTCAAGAACCAAGACACATGCTTTTTTGCGTTCTGCAACACCGTAGAGTCTCTCAATTATCACAAAACCAATCAAGGACATGGCTGGGTCGGGATGCGTTTTCAATTAGGCCTCAACAAAAAGCCAAACGACGTCATTTTGCACATCAAAATGCACGACAACAGCAATAAAGCACAACAAGAAGCTTTGGGTATTTTGGGTGTCAATATCATCTATGCCTGTTATTTTCAATCGGGCAACATAGACGATTTCATCGATGGCATTGTGCACCGCTTGCCGCCAGAACGCATGGAAATCGATATGCTGCGCATTTCCGGCCCTGATTTTGAAGATACCGACAACCGCATTATTGCACTCAGCTTAGTCAGACGCGGCATCACCAATGCCACCATGTTCGACTTAGCCAAAAATGTCATGCAGCCCTCTACAGCCCTCTACAAGAAAAACATCTTGCTCATGAGGGGTCGGTTTAGACCTGTTACCAAAGTGCATATTGACATGATCGAACGCGCACGCGCAGCATTTGCCAAAGAAAAACGCGTCAAGCCCGAGCAACTCGAGGTTGTTTTCGAACTTACC
>JBIKZM010000179.1:0-3909 GCA_044354735.1 Crocinitomicaceae bacterium | reverse complement strand
TGTATACCAAATAGGAATGCCAATACTGATACAGTGCAGGTATTTGATAAGGTTTTCCTTTTTTGCAAAAATCAATTTTAAATTTCCTTTCTCTATATGTTGGTCCTGCTGCATTTGACTGAAAAATCCAGATTCTAGTGCGCCTACACGCAAGAACAGCAATACCAAGCCCATGGCACCACCAATCAAATAGACCACTTGCCAATTTTCAGGTGCCCATCCACTGAACTTGTAAATAAATGACCCTACAACTTGACCTTCGGACCCTACCAACGAAGCCGCTACAGCACCCAGCGCACCAAAAGTCACGACAATCATAGTGCCGTAGCCTCGCGTTTCTTTGGGCATGAGTTCGCTGATGAGCGTAATGCCTGCTCCGAGTTCGCCTGCAAGGCCAATTCCAGCTAACAAGCGAATGACTACATAACTCGGAATATCAGTGACAAACGCATTGGCTATGTTGGCCAAAGAATACAGCAGAATCGAGCCAAATAGCACCTTGAGGCGTCCTTTTTTATCTCCTAACACACCCCATAGCATTCCACCAATCAGCATTCCAATCATTTGCACATTGAAAAGAAATTTGCCGGTACTGGCCCTAAGTTCATCTGTAGCTTCTGGCAATATAGACGCCAAACTTTCGGCTTTGACTACCCCGAAAAGCACCAAATCATAGATGTCTACAAAATAGCCGAGTGCAGCTACTGTAATGAGAAACAGGACCTTGCGTTGATCTTTCATCAAAAGGATATTTTTAAAGTTACAATGCCCAATAATACGTAATTTTAAAGAAAAATAAAGATGGTACACCACATCGGTCTTCAAAGTTCTATCCTTGGTCAATACCTCGCTGAGATCAGAGCCGTAGGCGTTCAGACCGACCGTCTTCGTTTCCGGCAAAACCTCTCGCGCATTGCAGAAATTCTTGCTTACGAAGTTTCCAAACAGCTCCCAAGCCAAACCAAAGCGGTCCAAACACCTTTGGGTGTGGCTCAGGTTCAACAACCCGCTGAGCAACCTGTCTTGCTGACTATCCTACGTGCTGGTTTGGCCATGCACGAAGGCGTACTGCGTACATTTGACCACGCCGACAGCGCCTACATCTCTGCCTATCGCAAGCACAGCAGCCCCGAAGATTTCGAGATAGAAGTGGAATACATGGCTGTTCCGGATCTAGACAACAAAATATGGCTCATCTCAGATCCTATGTTGGCCACGGGTAGCTCTATGGTAGCCATTTACAAAGCCCTCAAAAGTCACGGCACGCCCAAACAAATTCATATCCTGAGCGCTATTGCCACGCCCGAAGCGCTGTCTTTTGTAGCGCAGCATTTCCCCGCCGATACCCAAATTTGGGTGGGTGCCATCGACGACGAACTTACTGCCAAGTCTTATATCGTGCCTGGCCTCGGCGACGCCGGCGATTTAGCTTTCGGCATCAAAATTTAAAAAGATAAGCACAATGAATTGGGTAGGTTTTTGGAGTATTTACGGATTGGCAATGGTCAAATTCATGGCGTCCACCATACCAGGGCCAAAATTTCAGATGGCTTTTCACCATACTTGGTTGGCTTCATTTTTAGGTGCAGCTACCGCCTCGGCATTGTTCTATTTTGGAAGTGAGGCCGTGCTGCGTTTTTCTAATCGCAGGCGTGCGACAAAAAGAGCTGCTGCTATTGCCGCAGGAACGGAACCCATCAATTACCATAAAGTCACCCGTACCAAAAAACTCATTATTCGCATCAAACGGCGTTTTGGATTCTATGGCATCACCCTTTTTGCACCTTTGTTATTTTCGGTTCCAATTGGCAGTTATGTCGTTGCGAAGTTTTATGGAAAATACCAAACAACTTTCTTATTTATGTTGTTGGGTTTGGCAGGCAATGCCTTTCTACTCACGCTTTTGACTTATGCCTTTTTCTGATTACCACCTCTTCTTTGACCTCGACCGCACGCTCTGGGATTTCGATAAAAATTCTGAAATTGCACTGCGTCAGCTTTTTGCAGCTGAGGATTTAGAAGCGCAAATTGGTGGCTTCGATCATTTTCACAAGCAATATGTGTATCAAAATGCACATCTCTGGAAGCTTTATGGCAAAGGCATCATCAAAAAAGACGAGCTTCGCTTTGAGCGTTTTCGGGTCACGCTCAAGCATTTTAAAATACAAGATGAAGCGCTGGTAAGGCGTTTGTCCGACGCTTATGTAGCCATTTCTCCATTACAGACGGCACTTTTTCCGCAGGCCATAGAAACCCTTGAAGCACTCAAACAAATGGATTTCAAGCTGCATATCATCACCAACGGCTTTCAAGAAGTGCAGTTTGTGAAACTCGAAAATTGCGGTATGCGCGCGTTTTTTGACGTGGTGGTTTGCTCAGAATTTGTGGGTAAAAACAAGCCCGACCCTGCCATTTTTAAATACGCCTTGAACCAAGCGGCTGCAAAAGCAGAAAAGTCAGTCATGATTGGTGATGATTACCACGTAGATGTAGCGGGCGCTTTGCGCGCAGGGATGCAAGCTCTCTGGTTTGACCCTAGCGCAAAAAATCAATACAACTACACTAACTGTATTTCGGAACTTTCTGTAATCCCTGAACTGCTACCGAAGCTCCTTTTAACCCACTAACTCTTGGCGAATTTTCTCGTAGAGCACCATTCCGGTGGCAACGCCTACATTTAAAGACGTAATTGCACCTCTCATCGGAATTTTACAGCTGATATCTGCCAAATTGATGAGGTCTTGGGTAATGCCAGATTCTTCAGAACCCATGATAATTGCCACGCTACCTCTTAAATTGGTCTCGTGCAATGGAACCAAAGCCTTTTCTGTACATGCCACAATACGCAAACCTGATTGTTGCAAATAAAACAACGATTGCTTGAGTTGCTCTGTTTTACAAATTGGAATGCGGTTGAGGGCACCTGCAGAGGCTTTCATGGCGTCTGAGGTAGCCAAGGCAGAACCTTTGCTCGGGATGAGAACGGCGTCTATGCCCATGCATTCTGCACTGCGGATAATTGCGCCGAAGTTGCGGACGTCTGTAATGCGGTCAAGGACCAAAACACTCGGTTTTTTACCTTCTTCTAGCCACTGATCGATGAGTGGTTCAATTTGTTGGTAAGTAATAGGCGGTACCATGGCAATGACACCTTGGTGGTTGCCTTCAGTAAGTGAATCAAGTTTTTGATTCGGCACATACTGCAAAAAGTAATTCTTACCAGTAAGCGCGTTTCTTAGCTCTTCGAAAAGAGCCTTATTGATTCCTTTTTGAATTAAGATTTTATTGAGTTCACGGCCTGCGTGGATGGCTTCGAGTACGGGGTGCACACCGAAGATGATATCGGTGCGTTCTTTGCGCTGGTAGCTGCGTTCTTTTTTTTGTTTGTCTTCCATTAGTGGATATTAAATTCGAGGCTTACATTGCCCTCGAGGGTGCGCGCCACTGGACAAGCTTTGCCAGCTGCGATAACTTTCTTTTTGGTGAGCTCGTCCCAATTGTTGCCACTGAGATCGAGGTCGAGTATGATTTTTGAAATACGGCGTGGGTCAGAACCCATTTGTTTTTCTATGGTTGCTTCAGCGGCCACGAAAGGAATTTGGTGGCTTTGGCAATAAATGCCGATGATGGTCATGACACAAGAAGCTAAAGAAGTAGCGACCAAATCAGTAGGAGAAAAGGCCCCGGCTTTGCCATGGTTGTCTAGGGGCGCATCGGTGATGATTTTTGTGCCTGAGCCCAAGTGTGTACACTCGGTGCGGAGTTCTCCTAAATAACGGACACTTGCAGTTTTCATGGGGCAAAGTTAATACTTCACCTCGACAAATCCGTGTTTCTCGATAGGTATTCCCCCTTCGTAGAGTGCTTTGATGATATAAAAGTAAGTTCCTTCCTCGACTTTAGCACCAC
>JBIKZM010000178.1:0-3922 GCA_044354735.1 Crocinitomicaceae bacterium | reverse complement strand
CGTTCGGTTACCGATTGGGCACACTACAACCACGAATACACCACCAATATACTCAATACACCAGCGGCAGACCCGGAGGCGTATCGCCAAAGCTCCCCGATTTACTTTGCAGAAGGCCTACAAGACCCGCTTTTGATCTTGCACGGCATGATCGACGACAACGTGCAGTTTCAAGATGTCGTGCGCCTCAATCAGCGCCTGATTGAGCTCGGTAAAAAAGATTGGTGGATGGCTTTGTATCCGGTAGAACGGCACAGTTTTCAATACACAAGCTCTTGGACAGACGAATACCGCCGTATTCTAGAATTGTTCGATACCTACTTACTTAAATAAAGTCAAATGCGTTTTCAGATCCAGCTTTTAACAACCAAAGAACAAATGCTGCCTCATCTTGAGGTGCTGCAATTTTTATATCCAAGCCTTACCGCAGCCCAATACGATTTAGAATTGGACTTGATGCTGCCGCAGCAGTATGGGCAATTGGCTGTTTTTGACGAGGCCAAGTGCATAGCCATTTGTGGCTTTTGGATCGGCACCAAACTTTGGATTGGCAAATACTTAGAATTGGATAATATTGTCGTGGATCCGGCATACCGAAGTAGGGGAGTTGGCGAATTGATTTTTCAAACCTTGGAGCAAAAAGCAAAAGATGAAGACTGCAACATGCTTGCACTAGACTCCTACACCTCAAACTTTCAGGCGCATAAGTTCTTTTACAACCAGGGCTTTGGCCCCAAAGGATTTCATTTCGTTAAGTTATTAAATGAAAAAGCAGTGCGTTAAGCACTGCTTTTTTTCATGTAGGTTGGTGTTTTCCTTAGAATAGAAAAATACGATTCCAAAATAAGAAGTTGCGGATTAGTGACCCTTCGCAGCTAAATAACGCTCGGCGTCTAGAGCCGCTATGCAACCAGTTCCGGCGGCAGTAATGGCTTGGCGATATGTTTTATCGGCAGCATCTCCAGCCACAAACACACCAGCCACATTGGTTTTACTGGAGCCTGGCTGAGCATATTTGATATAACCTGTTTCGTCGAGGTCAATGTAGTCTTGGAAAATAGCAGTGTTGGGTTGGTGCCCAATAGCCACAAAGAAACCAGTACAAGCGATTTCGCTTTCTTGGTTGCTTGTGCGGTCAATGGCACGAACACCTGTGACGAGTTGGCCATCGCCCAATACTTCTAATGTTTCTGTATTGAAGCGGATGTCGATATTTGGTGTGTTTTTGACGCGGTCGGCCATGATTTTAGAAGCGCGGAACTCATTGCGGCGAACGAGCATGGTCACTTTTGTACATAATTTGGAGAGGTAGTGCGCTTCTTCGCAAGCGGAGTCGCCGGCACCGACAATAACGACTTCTTGGTTTCGGTAGAAAAATCCGTCGCAAACAGCACAGGCAGAAACGCCTCCACCTAATTTGAGGTAGTGTTGTTCGCTTTCGAGCCCAAGGTATTTAGCAGTAGCACCCGTAGAAATAATAATGGTATCGGCATGGATTTCGTGACCGTCTTCGGTCCAGCATTTGTGAACGCTGCTAGAGAAATCTACGCGGGTAATAAAACCACTGCGTACGTCAGTATCAAAACGCTTGGCTTGTGCTTCTAGTTGGAGCATCATGTCTGGCCCGGTGATCCCGTCTGGGTAGCCCGGGAAGTTCTCTACTTCGTTGGTTGTGGTCAATTGACCACCTGGTTGCATGCCTTGATACATGACGGGTTTCATGTCTGCTCTGGCGGCGTAAATAGCGGCGGTATAGCCCGCTGGGCCTGAACCTATGATAAGGCAAGAAATGCGTTCGATTTGACTCATGGTGTTTGTTTTGGGCAAAATTAATGCTTTGTTTGGTCTTTCATTGTAACTCAAGCTACATTGTTTTGAACGTTTTCTCCACAAAGTAACTTTTCAACAAGATTTTCGTCTGCTAAAAAATAAAATGTATTTTCGTTTTCTCAAACTAAACAACTCATGACAAAAAACTTTATTTTATGCTCTTTCGTCGGCCTTTCATTGGTGTCGTTTGCACAAAAAAGCGAGACAACAGAGCCAGAAAACCTCAATTGGTATCTCAAAGACCCTAAAGCCGATGGCGTTTACGGAACAGGTGCTACCAAAGCATACGAAATGCTCAATGCAGCTGGTAAAAAATCAACGACCGTTATTGTTGCGGTCATCGATTCTGGTGTAGAAACCGATCATCCAGACCTTAAAGACGTGATTTGGGTCAACGAAGACGAAATTCCGAACAACGGCATCGACGACGACAAAAATGGCTACATCGACGACGTCAATGGTTGGTCTTTCCTAGGTGGTGTCAGTCAAGATATCGACAAAGAAGCTTTGGAACTTGCGCGCATGTACCGCCTAGAAACTGCATACTTCAAAGGAAAAAAAGTTGAAAACATTTCTAGTTCAGAACTCGCACGTTTTGCAACCTACGAAAAAATCAAAATTGCTTTTGAGAAAGAAATCACTGAGAAAGAAGCTTCTGTTAAAAACATTCAACTGCTTGCCGACTACATGCAGCGCGTTGAAAAACAAGCTGGTGTGCCTTTCTCTAAAGAAACAAATGCCGCTTTTCTTCCTGAAACTGAAACAGACAAGCGCATCCAAAACAGAATGAAGTCAATTCTCGCAATGATTCCAGCGGACCAGCTCAATACAGAAATTAGCGGTGCACTCAAATCCATGCAAGGAGACCTTGATATATCTAAGCGCGATGCCGATTCTATCCGCACCTCAATTGTGGGTGATAACCCTAACGATTTTTCTAGCACAATTTATGGTTGCAACCGTTATGAGGGGCCTGATGCATTTCACGGAACGCACGTTTCTGGTATCATTGCCGCTACACGCAACAACTCAATGGGCATCGACGGTGTGGCCGACAACGTCCGTATTATGGTTGTGCGGGCTGTTCCAGACGGAGATGAGCGCGACAAAGACGTAGCCAATGCAATTATTTACGCAGTAGACAACGGCGCAAAAGTGATCAATATGTCATTTGGTAAATACTGGACACCCAATAAAGATTACGTAGATGCAGCCATCGAATACGCGCGCAGCAAAGATGTTCTTCTTGTGCATGCGGCCGGTAACGACGCCAAAGACAAAGACGTAGAAGATTCTTACCCAACGCGTCTCTTGAACAACAAAACCACTGCACCCAACTGGATTGAAGTAGGGGCGAGCAGCAGCTCAAAAAGTGGTAAAACTATCCTTGCTAATTTCTCAAACTACGGCGCCACTACCGTAGACTTCTTTGCACCAGGCGTAGACATCTACTCTACAGTTCCTGACTTCAACTACGGAAACGCAAGTGGAACTTCTATGGCATGCCCCGCTACAGCAGGTGTAGCAGCGCTTATCAGAAGTTATTTTCCAGAATTGAGTGCCTCAGAAGTACGAGAAGTCTTGATGGCAACAACAGCAACTTATAAAAAGACTGTCATTGCACCAAACGGAAAGAAAGCAAAAATGAAAGACCTCTGCATCACCGGCGGATTCGTCAATGCAGCCAATGCAGTCTCTTATTTGCTCGAGAAAAAATAAGCAAACCTTTTTAGCGATTGTTGAAGGCCACATGAAATTCATGTGGCTTTCTTTTTAATTTTGCAGAAACTTTTTAGACATGTCTTTTAATCCTTGGTTGCTTGCCATTTTTGTGGTTGTTATTGTTACAATGCTCCTGATCGATTTAGGATTGGTCAACAAAAAGTCACACCAAATCTCCAACAAAGAAGCGCTGCGTTGGACCCTCATCTGGATCAGCTTGTCAATGGGCTTCAGTGCATTGGTATGGTGGCAAATGGGCTTTGCTAAATTTGCCGAATACCAGTCAGCTTATTGGATAGAAGAAGCACTGTCCGTAGACAACATGTTTGTCTTTATTTTGGTATTCAAGTTTTTCAAGCTAGAAGGCAAA
>JBIKZM010000015.1:0-11974 GCA_044354735.1 Crocinitomicaceae bacterium | reverse complement strand
GGCCAATCTTTCTGCAGCCCCAGCCATGATGGGCAATGTGGTCGTTTGGAAACCAGCCGAGACCCAAATTTATTCGGCACAAGTCATTATGGAGCTTTTCGAAGCCGCAGGTTTACCCGCTGGCGTTATCAATATGGTGACCGTCAGTGGCCAAGCAGCCGGCGAGGTTATTTTTGCGCACAAAGAATTCGCAGGTATACATTTTACAGGCTCGACCGACGTATTTCGTCAGCTCTGGAAAAATATTGCCAACAACATCGAAAACTACCGCTCTTATCCGCGCATCGTTGGTGAAACCGGCGGCAAAGACTTCGTGATGGTGCACAACAGCGCCAATGCAGCAGAAGTAGCCACAGCGCTTACCCGTGGCGCCTTTGAATTCCAAGGTCAAAAATGCTCAGCGGCTTCTAGAGCTTATGTTCCAGAAAGCCTATGGCCAGCCGTCAAAGAAATTTTGGTGGAGCAAGTCAATTCGTTCAAGCAAGGTAGCCCAGAAGACCCATCCAATTTTGTCAATGCGGTCATCAGTGAGCGCGCCTTCGATAGAATTGCCGGATACATCGACTACGTCAAAGCCCAGCCAGATGCAGAAATCATCACAGGCGGCACTTACGACAAATCTGTAGGTTACTACATTTCACCAACGACAGTCGTTACAACCAATCCTAAATTCCGCACAATGGTTGAAGAAATCTTCGGCCCTGTGCTCACTATTTACGTGTATCCAGATGCGCACTTCTCCGAAACGCTCGACCTTCTCGATCAAACTTCGGAGTACGCCCTTACGGGTTCTATCATTGCCACAGACCGTTACGCAATCCAATTGGCCAATTCTAAACTCATGCATGCAGCGGGTAATTTCTACATCAACGACAAACCAACGGGTGCTGTGGTAGGTCAACAACCTTTTGGTGGCGCGCGCGGTTCGGGTACCAACGATAAAGCTGGTGCAGCCATGAACCTCATGCGTTGGACTTCTGCACGCACGATCAAAGAAACTTTTGTGCCGCCGGCAGATTACCGTTATCCTTTCTTAGGTTAGTCTTTCTCGCAACAAATGATGCGTGTAGTCGGTCTTCTTGTCTTTTTTACAATTTGTGCTTTTGGAGCCAGCGCCCAATGGCGTTGGTATCTCCAAGCCGAGGTGGGCGCCAATAAGCAAGAAATACAACAAGCTTACAGCTTAAGTCAGCAACCATTTGATCCACAAGCCTTTTGGCGCGCCACAGCGGGAGGCGAAGTTCAGTTTGGTTATACTTTTTTAAAAGTACTTACGGCTTATAGCGGCTTGGGCTACGGTCATCAAAATTTAGCCTACCAAAGTACCGAATGGGCCACCGACGACGCTGGTCAGCCCTTTTTATTGCTTTGTCAGAAAACCGCTACCGGAGAACTACTTACCTTACCAATGGGCCTTGAGCTCAAAGTGCTGAGTGTTCATGTTGGTGGGGGTCTGCAATACCGCTATCGCATACAAGGCACCATGCAAAAAGATTTTTATGCCTTTTACCCTGGTGCGCCCTCCACCAATTTACTGAGCACAGAAGTGGTAGAAAATTCTCAGGCCAAATTGGACATGGGTTATTTTGCTTATTTGCAATGGAATGCCACCAAAAGAATTGGGATCAGGGCAAGTGCCTACCGGGGTTTTCGCGACCTCAGTAATGGCCTTGAAGTCGGCGCTTACAACGAATGGCAGCAATTATTCAATACGGAATCTTTCAGCATCAAAAACCTCCAATTTAATTTGGGCTTAAACATCCGTTTATCTGAATAAGTTAGTTGTCATGAAGTGGTTTGTTTTTCTTTTTTTATTTGGTATCCTCACGTCGTTTGCTACACCACGCACCTCCGACTCCAAATTCAATTTGCACGTGAGTGTAAGTACTGTAGGCAGTGCCAAGTTTTGAAGACTGCTGCTTCAAATTTCAACAAGACCGCAGCATCAACATCAAAAGGGTGTATTGATTTCCACGGCGTTTAAATCAGTCTTCATTTGAGAAATAAAGTCTTCTATTTGTCGAACTAAAGGTTGTCCATCGTTGATGATCATATAGGGAGTTAAACTCATTTTTTTTGAATCTGTCCACTGATTTTCAATGCGTTGAAGCACCGCTTCCCGACTCAAGCCATCTCTCTTTTGAACCCGTTGAATTCTGATTTCAAGTGGCGCAACAACTAAAACAGTTGCCGAAAATTGCTTGTATGCGCCGGTTTCAAAAAGAATGGCAGCTTCATTGAACACCACTTCAGACTTTTGCTGCGCCGCCCAATCGCTAAACGCCTGACGCACCAACGGATGAACCAAGTGAGAAATTTGGTCTTTTATAGATGCTTGCTCAAAAATTATTTGGGTAAGTAGTTCTTTTTGAAAGCCACCGTTGATATACATTTTTTCGCCAAGTAAGTCAATCAAAGCCTGTTTCAAACCTTCGTGCTCGTTATAAAGACGCTTTGCTACTTGATCTGAGTAGAACACACCATAGCCCATGTGTTCAAGCACCTTTGCCACTGTACTTTTTCCAGAACCAATTCCGCCGGTTAAACCAATGTATCTCATGTCCCGAAATTAGGAAAAGAAAGTTGTAAATTTGCAGCATGCCTCAAAAAGAATGGTTCGCTACTTGGTTTGACTCCCCTTATTATCATTTGTTGTATCAGCACCGCGATGACAACGAGGCAAAGCTATTTTTAAATAATTTAGTTCAGCAACTGGCCCTGCCAAGCGGCGCAAGCCTGCTCGATTTAGCCTGTGGCAAGGGCCGTCATTCGCTGACTTTTGCCCAAATGGGTTTCAATGTAGTTGGCGCTGACCTTGCGCCAAATAGTATTCTCGCAGCCAAAGCAAGTGCAAAAGACTTGGGCATTGAAAATGTAAATTTTACGGTGCACGACATGCGCCAAAAAATGGATGCGCCAGCTTTTGACGCCGTTTTCAATTTGTTTACGAGCTTCGGGTATTTTGATACTTTAGCTGAAAATGAAGCAGTTTGTAAGTCAGTTGCAGACATGCTCGTTGCTGATGGCTTACTCGTTATTGATTTTTTGAATGCAACTAAAGTATGCGCCAATTTGAACCCTAGTGAGTCCATCGAGAGAGAAGGTGTGCGCTTTGACATCAAGCGTTGGCACGATCAAAAGCATATTTTTAAACAAATAGAAGTAAGCGATACCACTGAAGAGCACTCAAAAGGTATTTTTACAGAGAGGGTACAAGCCTTGACTTTAATCCAGTTTGAAGCCCTTCTTGCTCCTTACTTTGAAATTCTTTCAACTTATGGGTCTTATGCACTGAGTGCATACGATGAAAAAACGAGTGAGCGTCTCATTATTCTTGCTAAAAAGAAACCATGAATTTTTACATTGTAGAGCTTCTCTTGATTGGATCGGTCGTTTTAGGTGGCGCTATTGTCAGTTACCTCAATGCCACCAACAAAAACCAATACATCAAATTGGCGCTTGCTTTCAGTGGCGGCTTTTTATTGGCGGTTATCTTCCAACACTTATTGCCCGAGTTATACGGCGCGCACCAAGGTCATGCGCACCATGCCCACGAAGCCTTGCCGGTTTTCCAAGTGGGCGTTTTCATTTTATTGGGCTTTTTGGTACAGTTGGTTTTGGAATATTTTTCGGGAGGTATTGAGCACGGCCATGTGCATGTCCACAAAGGGCAGGCCATGCCATGGACTTTATTTATTTCATTGTCTGTGCATTCGGTTATAGAAGGCATTCCGCTCGGAAATATGCTTCAATTTGGTGCTGATCCGTCGGGTTCGGTGGCGAGTAATGAGAGTTTTTTGTGGGGGATTATCTTTCACCAAGTACCAGTAGCCATTGCGCTCATGACACTTTTGCTGGCTACCAAACTCAAGCGCAGTAATGCGTGGTTGATTTTATTGGCTTTTGGTCTCATGACGCCGCTTGGCGTATTGCTTGGGCTGACCATTACCACAGAACAGTTGGGTTTGAACGTTCAATTGATTTTGGCGGTTGTGGTTGGGATGTTCTTACACATCTCAACCACTATTATTTTTGAAACCACCGAAAATCATAAATTCAATTTGCTCAAGCTACTCAGTATCCTTTTAGGAAGCGGCTTGGCATTGGGTTTATTCTAAAAGGTTATTATAGAATAAACGAAGAAGTATTGTCCTAGAAATAAAGGCATTACTTCTTTAGAATGAAAGCACTTTTTTAGAAAGGAAGATCGTCGTCTTCTTCTGTTGCACTGCTGCTTGTACCTGGAAGTGGCTCTGAACCCATATTCATTGCAGAAGGGCCATTACTTGGCATACCCATTGGTTGGCTTTGGCCTTGTTTTTCGATGCGCCACGCTTCAATGGTATTGAAATACTTGACTTCGCCTTGTGGGCTAGTCCACTCGCGACCACGCAAATTAAATGAAACCTCCACATTGTCGTTGGCTTGAAATTGATCTAGCAAGCTACATTTGTCTTGGGTGGTTTGAAAGATAATATCTTGTGGATACATCGAGGTGGTGTCTGTAACGACGAACTCGCGCTTTTGGAATTTTTCTGAAATGCGTTGCGTTTCTTGGATGACCTTAACGGTGCCGGTGAATTTAAACATGGACTTGTGGTTAGTTATTAAAAGATAAAAGGGTGAGCCAAGCTTCTTCTAGTTGGTTTTGAGCAAGTAACGCGTGCGCTTTTTGATGCAAGGCTTGTTCAAGGGCGCTGGCGTCGTGCTCAAGTTCTAGAAAAAGGGTGGAAAGTTCGAGTAATTTGTATTCATTGACATCGGTTTCATTGGGTAATTCTTCGATGCCCGCCAATTGGCCGAGGTCGTTGGCGCTGAGTAGTTGACTGCTTTTGATGTCTGGCGGGAGCGCGTCGTAGCCAATGCCGCAAGTGGAAATGGGCTTTTTGATTTCAAACATGGCGTGTGTGTTGGCTCGGCAATACCAATCGCCGCCCATGCGCGCCACTAAATCGATTTTGTGTTGGTCTATGAGGCCATTTTCGTTGAGGAGCTCTTCTTGAATATGGAGTTGAACTACTTCACAAATGATGAGGTTGCCTGCGCCACCCTCTTGACCAAGCTCAATGATTTGATTGACTTTGCATTCGAACTGCACAGGCGCTTCGGCTACCCTGAACGGCGCTACTTTCTCTGAGGCCAATGGCGTAAAACCAGCCTTAATGAATTCGTCTATGCCTGGTGCGTATGGAGAACTCGCCAAGCTCATTTGGTGCACCATGTTGTAGTTCACTACATTGATCACTACCTCGGGCACCACTTTAGCGTTGTTGAAAGTGTCTTTGCTTTGCCCCGTACGACCTGAAAGCGCTGGTGAAAACACCAAGATGGGAGGGTTGGCACTAAACACATTGAAAAAACTAAACGGCGCCAAGTTGGCGTTGCCGTTTTGGTCTAGGGTAGAGGCAAAAGCAATTGGGCGTGGGCCGATAGCACCTAGTAAAAGTTGGTGCAAACGTTGTACAGTGAGTTCTTTTGGGTCTAAGCTGAGCATACAAGTTCAAAGTTAGCCAAAATTCGTAAATTGGCGTTGTGAAATTACGGACATCTCTTTGTTGTTTATTACTTATTTTGAGCACTGCAGCTTGGGCACAAAATAAACGCAATGCCGATGGTGAGCGCCAAGGCAAATGGGTTTTTACGGGCAAAGATTTTCCGAATAGAAAGCTCCCGAAAACACAAAAAGTGGAGGAGGGCTACTATGTCAATGGCCGCAAAGAAGGCATTTGGACCAAATTTTTCCCGGATGGCAAGATCCAACTCAAAGGCACCTACAACAACAACCGCCCTCAAGGGACTTACACGCGGTATTACCCCAATGGAAAAATTGCGGAACAAGGCGATTTTCAAGCAAATGGTTACAAGGGGCTGCTTTTGCGCTACCACGATAACGGGCAACTCGCTTACCGCGCCAATTTCAATAACCAAGGGCAAGAAAGCGGTAAAGTGTGCTATTACCATCCCAACGGTAAGTTGGCCTTGAGTTATACCGTTAAAAATGGGAAAGTACAAGGGCAGGTAGCACGTTACAACACGAGTGGTCAGCTGCAAAATTCATTTGAGGTTTCGGCCGATGGAGAGGTAGGGAAACTCCAAAAAGCCACTACCCAACAAAACAATCCAATACCTAAACCGGTCGCAGCAACCAATACCATTGTCTACCCTCCGCGCTTGTCAAATCCCAAAACCAAAGGGCTGCGCTTTGTGCCAAATGGCTACAACAAAGTCTTCAACGACAACGACGAAATCTGGATGGACGGCGAATTTAAAAATGGTCAGCTCTACGACGGAAAGGTCTATGACTACGACCAAGATGGCATTCTGCAAAAAGTACGGATCTACAAATTAGGCAAGTATCATTCCGACGGACAGCTCTAGTCTAGAGGTTTTGCGTAAATTTACCCCCAAATTAACGACATGAAAGCATATGTTTTTCCGGGCCAAGGTGCCCAATTCTCTGGAATGGGCAAAGACCTCTACGAGCAATCTGAACGCGCGCGTTCCCTGTTTGCAAAAGCCAATGAAATCCTTGGTTTTGATATCCAGACCATTATGTTTGAAGGCTCAGATGAAGCCCTCAAACAAACCAATGTGACCCAACCAGCCATCTTTTTACACAGTACAATTTTAGCAGCTTGCCTAGGTGAGGGCTTTGCACCGGATATGGTTGCGGGCCATTCATTGGGTGAATTCTCTGCTTTAGTGGCCAATAAAACCCTCACTTTTGAAGACGGTTTGCGCCTTGTTGCCAAGCGTGCAGACGCCATGCAAAAAGCGTGCGAACTCGCCCCAAGCACCATGGCTGCCATTCTTGGTCTCGAAGACGAAGTAGTAGAGCATATTTGCGCAGGCATCGATGGCGTAGTGGTGCCGGCCAACTACAATTGCCCGGGTCAGCTCGTGATTTCAGGTAGCCTTGCGGCTATTGAAGAAGCCTGTACACAATTGAGTGCTGCGGGCGCCAAACGCGCGTTGGTCTTGCAGGTGGGTGGTGCGTTCCACTCCCCACTCATGGAGCCAGCCCGCGAAGAACTCGCTGCAGCTATTGAAGCCACGCACTTTGCCGAGCCTATTTGCCCGGTGTATCAAAATGTCAATGCGCAGGCAGTTACTGACCCCGCTCAAATCAAGGCCAATTTAGTGACACAACTTACGGGTGCGGTTCGCTGGACGCAAATCATGCAAAACATGCTTACCGATGGATGTACTGAGGTCATTGAAGTGGGTCCGGGTAAAGTTTTGCAGGGCCTCTTCAAGAAAGTGGACCGCGAAATCACAACCAGTTCCGCTATTTTATAAATTTTTATGGAATCTGAAAGTTCAGGGCATCTTTGAAGAAAACATGCTTATGAAGAACTTTATGATGGTGTGGATGCTCATGTTGGCAGCAAGCACAGTTGCGCAGTCAGGAACCGGTGATGTCATCGGAACCTTTATTGATTTCAATACCCAACAACCCATTGTGGGGGCCAAAGCCATTATCCGCGAAAACGGGCGCGTCTATTTGGCGCTATCCAACGAGGAGGGCCGTTTTCGCATCGTAGGAATACCTGCCGGAACCTATCAACTGATTGGCTGCTTTTTAAAAGACACCACTGAAAAAGTAACTGTAGAGGTTCCCGTTGAGGCTTATGGCAATGCAGGCATCGTCTATTTTCAGAACAAAACACAAGAGACCAAAGCGGTGCGCGTGGGCGGCGGCCGGTATGAGCAAGCACGTATCCGCATAGGGGAAACCCCTGTAACCACGCTTACAGCCAAAGAAATCAAGAACCGACCAGACAAATTTAGCGTGGTGGATATGGTAGCCAATTCCAATTCTGATGTCAAAAAAGATGAAGATGGCGGCCTGATGTTTCGCGGTGCACGCAAAGGCGACATGATTTACGTCTTGGATGGCATTAAGTCCAATGAAGTGTTCAATGTGCCAAGTTGTGCTATTGGTCGGGTAACCGTTTTTACGGGCGGTTTGCCGGCTAAATATGGCGATACCCTCGGCGGTGCAGTGATCTTAGAAACCAAAAGTTATTTTGACTTATACCGCGAGTGGGAAATCAATCAGCCCGATTGAGTTCTGGGGCCTTGTCATAGGCAATTGCCCATAAAAACAAGCCCTGTGCGGGCACCGATACAAACGCCTCCGAGCGGTCTTGAGCAGCAATGATGCCAGGCAGTTCGGAGGCTTTTATTTTGCCCAAGCCCACTTCTACGAGCGTCCCGACAATGGCCCGCACCATGTTGCGCAAAAAGCGATTGGCACTGATCTCAAAATACATACCGTTGTCAGTTGCCTGCCATTGGGCACTGAATACGTCACAAATGTTGGTTTTGACGTCTGTATGCGCTTTTGCAAACGAAGAAAAATCTTGTTTGCCCAATAAATGTTGGGTGGCAACATTCATTTGTTCGATATCCAAGGCGCTTTCCAAGTACCAACTTTCTTTGCGCATAAAGGGATTTTTGTGTTGGTGAATAAAATAACGGTAGGTTCTTTTGCTGGCGTCGAAGCGCGCATGTAAGTCCGAAGAGACTTCCCAAGCTTGTTTAAAAGCCACATCTGGGGCAGTCATGCGGTTGAGCTTGAAAACAAGTTGCTGTGCATCCCATGGTTGTGGGAGGTCAGCATGTAAAAAATAGTGTTGGGCGTGCACGCCCGCGTCTGTGCGGCCACAACCCACTACTTCAATTGCGCAGTTGCCATGCAATTTAGAGAGTGCGCTTTCGATTTCTTCTTGCACACTGCGTGCATTGGGCTGAATTTGCCAACCGTGATAAGCTGCTCCGTCGTAGGCAAGTGAAATGAAATAACGTGGCAAAACTTTATTTTTCAGTAGTTTGAATCACGCCAATTGGTGCCTCGAATAAATTATAGCTGAACAAACCCTCGATTTCACTGACGCTCGCCCATATGATTTTTTGAACGTCCGCAGCGATTTGAAGATGGGTGTCATCGAGCGTGGTGTTGATGGCAGCACCTAAATTTTTGGGCGCCGACCATTCTGTGCCATTGCGTTGGCAAACAAAAATATCGTAGCCGCCCATACCGGGGTGGCTGTCAGAGGCAAAAAATAAGAATTGCCCATCGGGAGTAATGTAAGGAGTGGTTTCGCGCCCCGTTGTATTGATTGCTCTGCCCAAGGCCTGCACTTCTGTTTGCCAGATGCCGTTGATTTTTTTGGCGACGTAAATGTCAGTCGCAAATTTCTCTGCTTGGCGGTCAGATACAAAATAAAGTTCTTCCACATAGGTGAATTCATCGATCCAAATGGTATCGGTTTTGGAAGGCGAGCCTTCAAAAAAACTGCTGTTGAGCCCAGGAATGTCGCTAACGATGCGTTTGTCGTCCCAGACCCCTGCTGTTTCGGTAGTGAGTTCAAAAATATCCGATCCTTGCGTACTGGCTTCTTTGGAGGCTGTAGTATTGAGCGTTCCAAGCGCCGTTAAGCCATCTCTTGACACATAAGAAAGCGCGTCAAAACCTTCTGTGTTGAGCAAATCATTGTTGCTGTAATTTCTAATCCATTGACTATTGTTTTCAGGGTCAATACCTGCCTGATAGATATCTTCAAAAAAGCGTTGGTCGTCGGGGTTGAGGTTGGCGCCTTTTGAGTCGGGGTTGCGGGTGGTGAAGTAAAGTATTTGCCCATCTGCAGATAAAATGGGGCCGTATTCATCGTATTTGGTGTTGAGTTCAGGTGCGAGTACTTTACCTTGAAAATCGCTTGCTTTGGCTTTTTGCTCCAAATTAAAGTTACATTGTTTTTCAAGCGCTGCAAAACCGAGTAGTTCAAAGTCTTTTTCTTTCTTCAGTAGTTTTTTTGCGCTTTGGATGTGTGTCGCCGCTTGCGAAATATGGCCAAGTGCTAGTTCAATTTGAGTAGCCAAATAAAGGTGCTCCTCATTGACTTCTTTAGCAAATAATTGCAAGGCTTTATCGCTGTGTTCTTTGGCATAGCTGTAAGAGCGCAAATCAAATTCAGTGTTGGCTAACCAGAAATACGCATTTCCATTAGTGGAGTCTAAAGCTACGGCTTGTTTGAGCAACATGTAGGCGTTGCTGCTTTGTCCTTCATTGAAGAGCGCAATGGCATTCGAGACAATACGTTTGGCTTTGAGTTGGTCTTTTTTAGCAACAGCTTGTGAAAAACTCAGGAAGGGGAAAATCAAAAAGAGGAGTAAGGCTTTCATATACAAATGGAATAGTTTACAAAGTAAGTAAAACTATTAAAAACCATAACTTTGAATAAAGAATAGATGTCAACCTTGAACCGTTTATTTGTATTTTACATTGTCCTTTCCTGTATTTGGGCCTGTTCTGATCGTCGTCCGGTCAAAGTAAAGGAGAAACGCAGCTATGCCAACTGGACCACACTGACCAAAGGAATGGAATACCGCGAAATTTCTGCGCCGGTCAAATCTTTCATCGGCGATTCCAAATTATCCATCTTGCGCATGGACCCCGCGCTGTTTCGCTTTGATTTATTTGCGGCAAGTCAGTATGACTCCGTGCCAAAAGATTTGCATGCTTGGGCCGATACCTTTGGTCTTTTAGTTGCTTTTAATTCGGGGATGTACAGCCTAGAAAAACCACTCCAGAGCCGTGCCTATTTGAAATCGGGCCAACACGTCAATAACGGCCAACTTCTCGAAGACTTCAAGCTCATGCTGGCACTCGGTCCTAAACCTCAAACCAACAGGTCAAATATTGAAGTGCTTGACCTCACTTGTTCCAATTGGGAGCAAGAGCAAAAAAACTTCAGTGCTTTTGCGCAAGGCCTGCGCATGATAGATTGCAATGCGAGCCCCATGAATTGGCAAAAAAATATACAATCTTGCAGCATGCTCGTGGCCGCTGAAGACGAAAATGGTTGGTTTTATCTCATTTTTACACGCTCGCCATATACCCACAATCAGATGATAAGTTTTTTAAAGCAAATGCCAGGAGGCTTGCACGATGCCATTTATTTGGAAGGCGGCCCCGAGACGAGTTTGCTTATTGATGTCAATGGACATTGCATCAAAAAAGTGGGTTCTTGGGTTTCGGATACCTGGGAAAGCGATGCCAACAAGCATTTTTGGCCCTTGCCCAATATCATTGGCGTCAGCAAAAAATAATATTGGCGTAAAGTAAAGTTGAAAACCTGATATCAATCAGGTTTTTGTGCGCATCCTTCTCCTATTTATGGGTGGTAATGATTGGCAACTTTGTAGTGTCAACTGAACACAACTACTGGATTTACAAATTCAACGACCGTAACCTTACAATCGAGAGAGGATTCAATCAGAGCATGGGTTTAGTTTCAATTCTTTCCTCTTAAATCAGTAGGAGAATGCCACCTTTCGGGGTGGCTTTTTCGTTGCTATTGGGTCTTGTTTTTGCTGAGGTCTTGATATACAAGAATTTGTGCGCCTTTTTGATTTTGAAAAGAATGTTGGCGCACAGAAAAGGCCAATTTTTTGGCGCTAATGCTATGGTATTTTTGCAGCGATCCGAAGAGTAAAAGATCAAAAAATGGACTTAAGATTTGACCAATTTTTTCTCCAATACGACTTTCTGGGCGTGCCCCGATCAGTATAGAAGGTTGGTAAATGAGGGTGCGCTCAAAGTTCATCTTTAAGAGGTCGCGTTCAATTTCACCTTTTAAGCGGCTATAAAAAATTTTGGACTGTGTGTCGGCGCCAATAGCACTAATGAGGTGAACTTCTGTCGCTCCTGCATTTTTGGCGGCTTGGGCCGCAGCAAGGGTCATGCCGTAGTCTATTGCGCGGTAGTGTGTTTGGTCGGGCGTTTTTTTGCGCGTGGTACCAATGCAGCAATACAAAGCGGCCACACCTTCAAAAGCTAAATGATCTGGATTGGAGAGGTCTGTTTCGAAAATTTGAAGCTTCGGATGCTTTACAGCCAATGGTCGTCGGGTCAAGATCCTGATTTCTGAAACCTGCGGATCTTGGATCAATTCTTCAACGAGGGCAG
>JBIKZM010000176.1:0-3951 GCA_044354735.1 Crocinitomicaceae bacterium | reverse complement strand
TAAATGGACTTCTTTTGCTGTTATTTTTCTGTATTGCGCAATGGGCTTTGCACAAGAATGTCAGAGTACCTTTAGACCCAAAAAAGAACTTGCTGCCCATACACTTTTATGTCCAGAGGCCATGCAAGCCGATTTAGCTCAGTTGCATAAACATATTTTAGAAACACATCCCAATCCTACCTACTACGGAAGTATAAACGACCTCAGTGCGGCGTATAACTTTGCCAGATCTCAAGTTACCAAACCCTTAACTGTATTTGAATTTACGCTCATCGTGAACAGCTATCTTTTTGCGCTCAAAGATTCACATACCGGAATCAATCCCAAACAATTCCTTTACGAAGTCAATGGCCGGCGCAAAGTGCTGCCTTTTTTTGTGGAAACCATCAAGGACAAATTTTATATCAGCGGGGCCTACAGCCCAGAGTTCATCATTGGCGCTGAACTCCTACAAATAGATCATTTTAGTGTAGCGCAATTGTATGCATACGCTTTGTCTTTGAGTTTGACTGAAGGTGATGCCACAGCAGCTAAAGAAGAGGTGGCCAGCGAATATATTGGAGTGGTCTATAATCTGCTTTCGATGGATTTAAGGCGCGCTAAAAGCGCTAAAGTAAAGATGGTGAGCCCAACAGGAGACACCCTCCTTAAAGACATCGCCTACAGCACCTCTTGGAAATACTTTTTGGCCGGTATTTTCACAACCAAAGAAGATGAAGTGCATTACTCATTTGATCAAAATAACAACGGGATTTTAGTCGTCGAATCCTTTCAGCCGCTTTCGCTTACCTTATACAAAAAGCAAATAGATGCTTTTTTTGACGAAGTGCAAAAACGACGCTGTACAGCTGTGTTTATAGACCTGCGCAACAATCTCGGTGGGCTTCTACGTGCCGAAGAATATCTTTTTAGTTATATCAATACCAAGCAGACATCAGTAAAAACGAATTACCTCTACAAACGCAGTAATTACGATCGCTTTGCCTTATTGAGCCCTATGCAGCAGATGCAGTTCGAAAACCGCGCAAAAAATGTCTATCCAAACGGGCTCATCTCCAAAGAATATGATTTTTACAAATTACCTAAAGGTGCCACTCATACAATTTTATATGATTACATACCCGAAAACGACCGCAATTATGTGTTTAAAGGTGACTGTAACCTAGTGGTAAATGGCAATTCAATGTCTGCTTCGGTTCTTTTTGCAGCATGGTTCAAACACATCGAGCGCGGCAAAATACTAGGGTCGCCTTGTATGGGTGGCATGGGCGGAACTTTTGGAAATCCAGCGATCATTTCCTTAAAGAATTCAAAAATAGATGTGATGGTAGCCACCTTGAAATTTACGCCGTTCCATATACAAGAACGCATGCTATCAGCCATAAATCCAGATGTGCTCATCAAGGCCACAAGAGAAGATATCATTGAGCAGCGCGATCCATTTTTGGAATACCTTAAGGCTTACCAAAGATAATAGCCCGCCCACACCAACAAATAGCGAAACAGCTTCCCGACTCCCATCAAGAGAAATGTAGGTAACCATGGAGCCCGAAAGAAGCCCAATGCAATGCCGATGACATCTCCAATGAACGGAAGCCAACACAGCAATGCCATCCAACTTCCATGGCGCTGTATTTTCCATTGCCAACGGTCAATGGCCTCTTGCTTGGCTCCCAATTTTTGAAGCCAAGCTGGTTTGCCTAAATATCCGATTCCGTAGTTCAGCCAAGCACCTATTGTGTTGCCCGCTGTAGCCACAGCAATGCAGGTCCAGGGTTCAAAACCCATGAATAACATGGTAGTCAGAAATATTTCTGAAGCTACAGGCAAAATAGTAGCTGCTAAAAAGCTAGCTAAAAACAAACCTAAAAATCCATATTCGAAACTCATGTGTACAAAAAAAGCCGGTTGCCCGGCTTTTCAAATTTAATTTAAAAGAAATTAACGTTTAACGAATTTCTTAGTAAGTGTGCTGCCGTTAGAAGTAATGCTCACTGTATAAATGCCTGCAGCCCATTGTTCTGAAGCCAAAGCGATTTCTTGTGCACCTGCTGTCAATTGTGCAAGGGTATTTGTTTGCATCACTTTACCTGTAAGGTCTGTTACAACGATGTTGACATCGCTGGTATTTTTCAATTCAAAACGCAAAGCAGCATTTGTAGCCGTCGGGTTTGGCATGACTACAGCTTGGCTCAATTCTGCTTGTTCGGTAACATTCAAAATTGGGTCGAAGTTCATGCGAACCATTGGCGTATTGGTTGAGTAGTACCAAGTGTTGTCTGCCATATCTAAGAAAAATGTCGTTTGCGGTTCTGACTTACCTGCATTAGAAACACGCAAACCAGCAGAGTACGCACCAACTGCAGCCAAGTAGGTTGTGCCTGCATATACATCTACGTATGGATCAAGCTCCATCACCATATTGACATTGAGGTTGTTGGTTGCCAATACAAGTGGCGCAGATTCGGATTCAAAAACGAAGTCGCCGGTTGTGGCATCAACTGAATACAACTTCACAAAAATTTCAGTTCCAACTGTAGCACCATTAGCGCCACCAGGTAGGCGAACGTTGATCGCTTTTAGCGTTTCATCTTGGAAAACATCAAAAAGGTTGCCTGATTCAAATCCATCTGTTCCGTTAGATGTACTGCCTGATGGAGTACCGTTGTCACGGGCATAAATGAAATCAGTTACTGCAAAGTCGATGTTGGTCATGACGTTATTGGTAGGAATATCGTCTGTTGAATCTGCGGTAATAGAACGCGTAATAGAGATATTGCCAGGAGTTGCAGGTGGTGTATAGAATGTAGTGAGTTCAATAGCTGCAGTATCAAGCGCAATGATGCTCACTGGAGCAGAAGAACCTGTCCATGCGCCGCTGTTGGCGTTGATGTTCAATTTCACGTTGGTTTGGGTATTCACACCACCGTTAAATACGTCAGCAGCAAAACCGATTTCAGTTACTTGCTCATCTGGAATTTGGTAGTAAGGCAAACCAACTGAACCCCAGAAAGTAGAAGTAACAGAAAGGTCATTGGTAGGGTTTGTAACGATTTTAACGTCGTCAATATACCAACCATAGGTCACCCAAACGTTAGGGTTTGTAGCCGAGGCAGGAAAAGCTGTTGTCCAAGAGAAACGAATCCAAATTGGGCTTGGTGTCGCTGTTAAAAAAGTAGCTAAATTGATGATTTTTGTGTCTGGATTGGCATATGCGGATCCGCCTGCTGAAGACAAAACAGGTTTGTCTTGGTTATTGCCAACGGTAACCCAAGTGATGCCATCTGTAGAAATTTGCATTTCTTGAAGGTCATTGAAACGTGCACCGTATTGTTGAAATTGCAAAGAAACTTGGTTGTTTCCACCTAGTGCAGCGATATCAATTGGTTGTGCAGTAGTAAGTGTGTAAACTACGTTTAGGGCTTGAGTAGCTGGAGATGCAGTTGGGTCGCCATTCACTAATTCAGCACAGTTGCCACCTGATGTAGAGGCAATGCCGCTAGAAGCCCACCAACCGTCGTTGTTGTTGTTGATGTTCCAGCCAAAATCTATACCACTCTGACCAGAGTTGTCGAGGGACCAGTTAGCTGGTGTTGAAAAGTCGTCAGACCATAGCGTTACACCAAGTATTTTTTCGTCAGCGGGCAGCTCAGTAGCAACTTTAGGCGCCTTTACTAATTCTTGGAAGGTTTGGATACGCGGTGCTTTCTGAGCATAAGCTACAGAAGCAATTGCGCTTACAAAAAGTATAATTTTTTTCATTTTCAAGTATTTTGGTAATAAATATAGTGATTTCTAAGCATCCTTCAAAAAAGGAAGTGATTTTCGGCCTTCCTTGAGTGTTGAGCCTGAACAAATAACAACGTATAAACCTTCTTGTTCGTGGGGCGCTACTAAATAGTCACCCATTAAATCTACTGCTTGACTATGGCCATTATAAACGAGGAGATT
>JBIKZM010000175.1:0-3957 GCA_044354735.1 Crocinitomicaceae bacterium | reverse complement strand
ATGAAATAATTCAATAATCAAAAGAAAAATCGAAGTTTTTTAAATAATTTCAGGATAGTTGGCAGCTCTAATTTCTTGTAGTGAGTTCAATTTCAATTTGTTGCAAGTTGCAACTTTTCTAAAATCTTTTCGTATACTTGGGCTTATGCGCAAAAGCACACTTGGTTACATGCTGTTCTTCTTTGGCCTTAGTGCGTTGTTACTGGGCTGTAATTTCCGTTCTCCAAAAGACGAAATGCGCAAAGACTGGGCGCAAATAAAGCGCGCCGGCAAACTCACTTTACTTACGGAAAACTCAACGCTTTCCTTCTTTGAATTCAAGGGCAAGCGCATGGGTTTTGAATACGAAATCCTAGACACCTTTTGCAAGGCCAATCACCTCAAGTTGGAGGTGAAGGTTGTGAATAAACTTGGCGATTTCATGCGCATGCTCCGCAAAGGTGAGGGCGATGTGGTGGCAGCAAATCTACCTATCGAGTTGGGTCAAGAAAAGCAGTTCAATTATTCCATTCCCTATTACCAAACGTATCAAGTTTTGGTGCAGCGCAAATCCGACTCTATCATTTCGGAGCCTGCTCAGTTGGCCGGCAAAACGGTTTATGTACGCAAAAACTCAGCTTACCAAAAACGCCTGTCGGCCCTACAAGAAGAAATTGGTGCGACCTTAAATATACGCTATCAAACCAACTCTCCACTTGCCGAGGATTTGATTGAAGAAGTGGCCAATGGGCGCATTCACTACACTTTGGCGCATGAAAACCAGGCGCGTGTTGTCAAAGACATGCATTCGAATTTGGATATTGCTACCCGCATGTCTTTTGAGCAGCGGATTGCCTTTGTATTCAGACCCAAGAGTAAAATCCTCAAGGAAAAACTCGATGCGTTTTTACAGACCTACATCGCTTCAGAAGCTTTTACACAGCTTAAAAAGCGCTATTTTGACTACATTACCTCCACACCTACAGAATTTTACCTCACGCCAAAAGGCGCCTTTTCTCCTTTTGATGCGCTCTTTAAAAAAGCAGCACAAATCTACAACTGGGATTGGAGAGTGCTGGCTGCAGTGGCCTTCAAAGAGTCTCGCTTCAATCCAAATGCACGCGGTTTTGGTGGGGCTTATGGCCTTATGCAATTCATGCCCAATACCGGGCCTCAGTTTGGTGTTTTTCCGGAATCGAGCCCTGAAGTACAAATCAAGGGCGGCATGCGCTATTTGCAAGCCTTAAGTAAGCGTTGGGCTGCTATTACAGATGAACAAACGCGCATGCAATTTACTTTGGCTTCTTACAATGCGGGCATGTGTCATATTGAAGATGCACAGCGCTTGGCGCGGGCAGCGGGCCTCAACCCAAACATATGGGATGGCAACGTGGCTTTGATGGTGAATAAGCTAGACGAGCCACAGTTTTACCGCTCTGAGCTCGTGCGCTGCGGTGCCTACAGAGGGCAAGCCACTTCATATGTAGCAAAAGTGCTGGCCATTTACGCGCGCTGGAAATAAATGTCAGGTCAAAAAATCATTGTCGTTCAGGGGCCTACAGCATCAGGTAAAACAGCCTTGGCTATTTCTTTAGCCCAACATTTCCAAACCGAAATCATCTCCTTTGATTCTCGCCAGTTTTACAACGAGCTCGCTATTGGTGTGGCTCGGCCAAGTAAAAAAGAATTGCGGCAAGTGCAGCAACATATGATGGCGTGTAGGTCTGTTCACGAGCCACTCAATGCCAATTCTTTTGTGCAAGAGGCAAAACCTATTTTAGAGCAACTTCTTCATGACAACGGTGCAGCGGTCTTAGTTGGTGGCTCCGCTTTGTTTGCCGACGCACTCATTTTGGGTTTGGATCCCTTGCCACACGATTCAAAGGTTCAAGCCAAATGGCAAACCTATTTTGATTCAAATGGGTTAGCAGCCTTGCAAGCTGAACTACAGCAAAAAGACCCTTTCTTTTATGAACAAATTGATACCATGAACCCCACACGGCTTATGAGGGCGCTTGAAATCAATGAGCTCACCGGAGAATCCAATTTAGCACTTCGAAAAGGGCCGAGAAAAGACCCTTCACATATTTCGCGCATTTTTATCAATTGGCCACGCACCAAGTTATATGAGCGCATCAATCAAAGAGTTGATCAAATGTTATTAGAAGGCTTAGAGGATGAAGCGCGGCAGTTTTTCCCGAACCATGCGCAGCTACAAGCATTGCAAACGGTTGGTTACCGAGAGTTTTTCGCTTATTTCGAGGGAAAAATGAGTAGGGAAGAGGCTATTGAGAAAATCAAGCAACACTCCCGTAATTATGCCAAGCGGCAACTCACTTGGCTGGCCCGTTATGAACAAATACTTGCTTTAGACCCGACAGAAGATTCAAATATGTTGGCGGCGGCGCTTGTTGAAATTGGTTAAAGAAATGTTAAAAACAAGGGGCGAAGCTTAAAATCAAGCATTTTCGTATCCCAACAGTTATATATATGAAACAGCTACTGCTCGTATTATCATTCTTATTTCTTCAGCAAATTAGCGCACAAAAAATCCGCATTAAAGTTGAAGATCAAAAGGATACAACAGTTTTCCTAATTAAATACTTTGGGTCAAAACTCTTCTATGCCGATACCGCTCAAATGAAAAATGGCGAGGTGGTCTTTGATGGCGCCAAGCAAAAACCGGGTATTGTTGGTTTGTTTTTACCGGGGCAACGCTATTTTGAATTTGTTTACAACAACGAAGAAATTCAACTCTCCACAAAAGGCCCTGACTTCATGGCCAACATGGTTGTCAGCAAGTCAGAGGAAAACAAATTGTTCATTCCTTACGTGAAGTTCATCAGCAGCAAAAAAGGTGAAATTGCCAAGCTTGCCGAGCAGCGTGCCAAACTCAAGCCAGAAGATGCCGAGTTCACCACAATTGGAAGCCAAATAGATGCACTCAACAAAGAAGTAGAAGTTTATCAGGCCAATTTAGTGGAAAAGAACCCAGGTAAACTCGTTTCCAAAATTGTTCTCATGTCTACAGAAGTTGTGGTCCCAGAACCACCAAAAGACGACAAAGGCAATTTATTGGATTCTAACTTCCGTTACAAATATTATTTCGCGCATTACTGGGACAACGTCGATATGAAAACCGATGCGTTGGTCAATAACCCTATTTTTGCCAATAAACTCGAGTTTTATTTTGGAAAGCAAATGATGATCCAGCACTGGGACACCATCATTAAATACGCTTTTGCATTTTGCGACGCCTTAGATCCGAAATCGCGCATGTACGAATACAGTGTGGGCTGGATTGCCTCTACCTATGGCAAAAGCGAAATCATGGGCATGGACAAAGTCTATTACTACATGCTCAAGCGCTATTTCTGCACCAAAGACGGTAGCGGTAAATCACCCGCTTTTTGGGTGGCCGAAGACAAATTCAAAGACCTCTGCGAAAACCTCGACAACAAAATGAACACCGTGATGGGCATCAAACCCCCAAATCTCATCATGCGAGACACCTCAGATACCAAATGGATAGATTTCTACAGTCTCACCTCAGAATACACCATTCTCTATTTTTGGGATCCAGAATGCGGTCATTGCAAAAAAGTAACGCCAAAAATTCAAACGCTTTACACCGAAAAATGGAAGGCCCGCAATATTGAAGTATTCGCTGTGGGTAAAGGTGTAGGTAAAGATTTTGAGGCCTGGAAAAAATACGTTCGAGACAGCAAACTAACGTTTTTAAACGTCGCTGTTACCAACAGTATTTATGAAATTGCCAAAGCGACACCCGAAAAATTGGTACCACTCTATCCTGGTGAAAAAGGCAAGCCCACTACGCTGCAGAGTTTGAACTATCAGCAAACCTACGATATCTATTCCACGCCCAAAGTTTTCGTTCTGGACAAAGACAAGAAAATCATTGCCAAAAACCTTTCGGTGTCACAATTAGAGGATATGTTAGATAAATTGCAAAACAAA
>JBIKZM010000014.1:0-12100 GCA_044354735.1 Crocinitomicaceae bacterium | reverse complement strand
TTGGCGTGAGAATCGTAGTCGTTGGGGCGGGTTTTGACGCGGTACTGTCCAATAAAGCCGCCTTGTACATTTGCCGCTACAAACAAATGCTTGAAAAACTCAGCGCGCAAGCCAAAATGACCAGAAGCACCGACCCCCGAAAGAGAAACGGTTTCCATGGATTTCTCTCCTGCAAACGTAAAATCGTTGTACGATAGCACCGGGCCCGCACCGACACCCATGAGCGTCGTTAAAGCAAAGTTGCCATTTTCTGTTTTGTAGACTTTGAACACATTGGTGAGCTGCACATTGATGTAATTGAGCCCATTGGTATTCTCGTAATGAAAAGTGTTTTCGTTTGTGGAAACAGTATCGCCGCTATAGGTGCCAGACCATCCTGTAGCCTGGTCTATTCCGGGGCTAATGGTGCCACTCAAATTATATGTTGGGCCGTGTTTCATAACATATTTCATGTGCTCATAACCTAAAGACACCGCCCAGTTGCGCTTGAAATTATACCCCACGCGCACATCGAACTGCGGAACAGTGAAGGTCGTGAGGTTTACATATTCATTGAAATCTGTAGATGGCCGATCCGTGGCTTCTACTCCTTGCAGCTTGAAGTCATAACCTGGACCAATAAAGCGAATGGTGCTGGGTGTATAAATACTGCGGTTGTAACCCCAATAAAAGAAAAGTGTGCCGGGGCCAGTAGACTTCTTTTGATTGCCGTATTGAGCTTGAGCGCTCGAGCCAAAAATAGTGAAAAGTGAAATTAAAATGAGTTGTTTCATTGCGCGATAATTTGAATCCATTCCTTTTGTGTAAGAATGCGCTCTAAACGAAAATGAATGGATTTGTTAGGGTTGTGCCAAGCCACTAATCCGAAGCCCTCGGCGAAAATAGAATATTGTATACCTGTTACTTCCTTTTCCTTTCTAGTGAAAGGATTGAGGACCGTACGGCGGATCTTATCTTGAAAAACCAATGAGGTTACCTGCTTTTTTGCTAATACGCGTATTGACTTTTTAGCTTGAAATTGACGAAAAACCTCCTGTAAAATTACCGTGGAGTCAATTACACCACTGAATTTGGTAGCAAACCAAGTTTCTTTTTGAAGATCAAATGGGAAAAGTTGGTTTTTATAGAGCAGCGCCTTTTCTTTGCTTTGTATTCTATTGACCACCATGTGGTCCTGAACAACAAGTGAGTCAATATTGTAATTAATGGCTTCGCGCAGGCGGCCATCGCCAGCATATACCTCAACTATTAAATGAGGCCCTGCGGCGTCTTCTACCGTATAAATCCGATGAAATTCTTCATCGAGACCATTTGCGATGTTGCGGTATTGATAAATTTTTGGAATGGTGTCTAGTGGGTAAAAATAGGCGGCATTTGGGTTGAGGCTATCGTAAGCAAAGTTTGAATCGGAAAAATAAACCTTGACAAACCAACCTGTGAAAGTGGCACCAAGAACTATCAAGCCAAAAAAAACCCACTTTTTCATTTAGACATTTTTAAAAACGCAACTTCCTGTTCAGTAAGGTGGCGATAATAGCCACGTGGTAAATCTTTTTTAGTGAGCCCGGCATATACAACGCGGTCTAGTTTGACGACTTGATAACCGAGCGCCTCTAACATGCGGCGTACTACTTGGTTTTTACCCGAACGGATTTCTACGCCGATTTCGTTGCTCGCGCCTCCCTCCACAAAACTTGCAGCCTCTGCTTTAAAACGACCGTCGTCGAGGTCTACGGCACGCGTCATTTTTTCGATGTCTTCGCGGGATACCGCTTTGTTGGTCTCAATATGATAAATTTTGCGCGCGTGGTAACGCGGATGCATGAGTTTTTTCATCATGTCGCCGTCGTTGGTAAAGAGCATTAGACCGGTCGTTTCGCGTTCCATGCGACCAACAGGAAAAATTTGTTCTCGACAAGCTTTACTCACGAGAGTCATGACAGTTTTACGACCACGCGGGTCATCAACTGCAGTGATATACCCTTTAGGTTTGTTGAGCAGAACATAGCGTTTGGTGCCGGTAGTGATTGTTTCTCCATCGTATTGAACGGCATCTCCAGGCTTGACTTTGTAGCCCAATTCAGTGACAATAACGCCATTGATTGAAACCACGCCTGTTTCAATGAGGACGTCTGCCTCGCGACGCGAACAAATACCTGCATTGGATAAGAACTTGTTGAGGCGAATGGCATCTTCGCGGAAACTAGGCAGCGGATCGCCTTTTTTAACTTTGATTTTGTAATCGATGTATTTGCGCTTGTCACGGGCACTCACCTTTGGTGCGTCTTTGGCACCGCTTACTTTAGGTTTTGGACCTGTTTTTTTTGGTTGTCTCATTTGGGTACAAAGATAGGCAAAAAGAAAATGCCTTTACTGAGGCTCATTGAGCAGTTGCGCGATATGTGCTTGGAGCAGACTTACTTCCTTAGGATTGGTGCCGTCGTAGTAGCCCCTGATGCGCAATTGTTGATCGACCAAAACAAAATTATTGGTGTGGATGAAATCACTGCCGGCATCGCCTAAATTCTGTGCTTCAGCAGGTTTCAAGACAAAGAAAGAGCGTCTGGCCAAACCGTATAAATCTGCCTTTTCGCCGGTCAAAAAATGCCATTGCCCAGCTTTGGCTCGGTGTGCACTTGCATAGCGCTTCATTTGGGCAACAGTATCTGTATCGGGGTCTACGGTGAAGCTAAATAGGCGCACTTTTTGCACGTTGGCAAACTTGCGCTGTATGCGCTGCATTTGGGTGTTCATAATTGGGCAAATGCTCTTGCAGGTGGTGAAAAAATATTCCACCACACTCACGTTGCCTTTCATTTCTGCATTTGTGATCCAAACGCCATCTTGATTTAGAAAACGAAAGGCCCCGATGCGGTGTCCTTTGCCCATGCGCAGCATTTCGGGGTCGACCATTTCTTGCTGGACATCAATAGGATTGATCACCGGTAGCGGTTTTGACTTGTTTTGGTCACTTAAGAAATAATAACCAATAGGCACCAAAATCAGAAAAAAGATAGCTAAGAATAGAAGGCGTTTCATGAGGCAAAGTTAGGCATTCAACAAACTTAAAACCTCAACTTTAATCACTTCTTGTCGGTTTTCAAGCGAGCCTGTTAAAACGGTAAAATTTCGTTCATTTTTCTGAAGGTCGTCAAGGTACATTTCAAATAAATGCTCACGATCGTGAGGGTTTTCTCTAAGTGGATCTGCTTGCCAAGGCATATCAGGGGCGCATAGAAAATAAAGATCAAAGTATTGTGAAGCTAAGAGGGTTGAAATCGCAGGACTCACCTCAGCATATTTTACTCTAGACCAAATTTCAAACACATGCATTTCGGTGTCGGCAATAAACCCCTCGTTGGGCCATAACGCAACTTGTTTTGTGGCCATAATATCTAAATCTTCTTGCCGATAAGCGCTTTGATCAGCGAGATATGTTCTAGCGTATTCAGCAATGCAAGGAAGTTCTAAAAATGAAGAAAGCCAAACGGCAAGGGTGGTTTTGCCGCAAGACTCCGGACCTGTAAATGCTATACGGAGAGCGCTCTTTTCCATTTTCTAAAACCGTTAAAAGCAAGTAAAAGATAGGCAAAGTACAAAATAGCAGTAGACCACCAATGTTCGGTGCTGAACCAAATTACCCCGACGATATTCACGACAATCCAAATTAGCCAGTTCTCCAATACTTTTCTGGTCGTGAGCCAAGTAGCGAGCAATGAAAACACAAAGAACTGTGCGTCTAGTGCTTCGCGCCAGGCCATCCATAAATTGATTGAAAACGTCATTTTGACGCCCTGCTCCACCCACAAGACAATAAACAAAAACAAAAGACCGATCAAAAAACTCAATAAAACCCAAATCCAAATTGATTTCCCTATTGATCGAACGGGCAAGGCTTCTTTTTTGGCTGACCAAGTGGCCAAGCCATAAAAACCAAGAATGATATACGCAATTTGCTGGCTAAACAAACCCCAGGTATGCATGCGGTAGAAAAACAAAGCGTAGAAAAATGCACTGACAATACCGAAAACCCAGCCTACAGACTTTTCAGTTGCAATGAGGTAAACATAAATGAAGCCCAAGATTGCCGCGACTAATTCCAACAAAGGAGACAGAAAGTCAAAACCTACCATATCAGCGGATGACAAGTACTTTAGCCACTTTGCGCTCGCCGCCTTGGTAGTTATTGGCGGTCCAGAAGAAATAAACGCCGGTAGGCACTTTTTCACCATTTAGGTTTTGTCCGTTCCAAGTTGCGGTACCTCCATTGGATAAGGTTTTGTAAATCAAATTGCCAGCTGCATCTGTAACCTTGACATCTGAGTTGTAGCGGATGCCTTGGATGGTGATAGGGCCAAAATAATCTGGCTTTACCGGATTAGGGAAAACATTGAGCGTTTCGTAGCTCGGGTCTTCATAGGTAGCATCTATGCGAAAGGAAACCAAACCTTTATCGGTAACGATATAAAGTTCGCCAGTTTGTTGATTGATTTCGATATCGTAGATGGTGTTTGAAATTAAAGGGGAGTTGTCTTCGGTGTATTGCGCAATAATTTGCGTGCCGTCTGAAGAGAGCAAGACCAAGCCTGCGTTAGCCAAAGAAATCCATTTGCGGTTACCGCCATCCACCTCAATGTCTGTAATACTCGCATCGCCAAGCACTTCTTCGTAATTGCCTTCAAAAGGAATGAGGATGCGCTGTGCGTCGTAATTGCCTGCGCCCGCAGCAAAGCTTCCATTGGCGTTATACAGGACTGCAAAGCCAGCATCGGTGCCAATCCAGAGCTCTCCATCAAAATCTGCGGCCAATGCGGTGATTTTGTTAGAAGGAAGATTGCCAAGTAATTCTCCGGTGGTGAGTTGGATATATTTGTCGTCGCTGGGGTCGTCTAGGGTGCCTTGGTGCTGTAAACCAACGAGGCCGTTGGCGTAGGTTCCCATCCAAATATTATCTTGAAAATCGATTTCTAGTTTTGTAGTTTGCTTATTTGAAGCGCCTGTGCCCAAATAATAACTCGCCCAAATACCATTAGACTGTCGCGTTTTGATGGGGCGATCGGTATAGCCGTTGGCCACCCATAAATTACCTTTCGAATCAAACTTAAGCCCCGATATCAAAGACCAACCGTTGCCAATTGAAACAGGTTCAAGGGGTGAATTGCTTTGGTCAAAAACAAGGGTGTCGGTCTGGTTCAAAAGCGTTAACGGAGCAAATGAATAGGTGCCTGCCGCTATTTCTTTTGGGTTTTTTGGGTTCACGGCAATAGAGATGAAATCCCACATTTTGTTGTAGTCCCAGGAAGTTACTTTTGGGGTGTTGTGAGAGCGCCATTGGTTTTCTTCGAGGATATGAATGCCATTGCGCGTAAATGCAGGTGCGATTTCTGCCTCCAACCTACCCGAGCCAACAGCCAAAACACCTTCTTGCCAATCCATGGTATAAACGAAAGTATTGGCGAGGCCTTCAATTGGGTAGCGTTTGCATGTATATGCATTCGGATGCTCTTGAAGCCCCCACGCTTGGTCTGCACTCCAATAAGAGTTGCCGAGTTGACAAACGCGCGAAGGATTGATCCAGCGGTCGAGCAAACTTGCGGAATAGGTGCTCAATTGCAGCCCGTCGGCATTGTAAATTAAAAACCCGCCATCTATTGAAACGGAAATTTGAGAACCAACGTTTTGGATACTGTTAATTTCATAGCTAAATGGCTCGTTGATGACATTGACCAATACGTCGTTTTTCAAGCGGAAAACGGAATCTTGGCCATAAGCGTCATTGGAGCGCAAGACCCAAAATTGCTGATTGATGGTTTGCAGCTCGCGGTATTTGTTTGTGGCCTGATACGGAAACCGCAAATCGCGATCCCATTGTGAGTAGTCTGGCAGTGCTGGGTTGCTGCGCAGCCCTTTGAGCATTTGTGTGGAGGTGAGCGCAAAGATGGAGTCTTGGGAGAGCGCTACATCTGCAATAGCTTCGAGCCCGTTTGTTGGATAATAGGTGTCTTTGATTTCTTCTTTGGCGACGTCGATCAATACGATAGAGAAGTCGTTGGCCACGTAAATATAGGCGCCATTGCGCTCAAACTGATTGATCCGCTTAGAATTGGAGATTTGCGCTAATTTGATTGCGGGTAAATTGGTGATTTTACCTGCTTGCCATTTGTCGATATTGCCGTTGGCATAGCCGATATAGGTGGCGTTGTCTGTGGCGTCGTGGTATAAACAGGAGATTTCGATGTCGGATAAACCATTTAATGCGGTTTTCAAGACGCCTTCTTCGGTATATGGGTTGTAAATGTAGAGGCCGTTTTCAAGTGCTGTAAAAATGCGTTCGCCATCGGTAACAATATCGATTGCCTTGGCACTCGCCACGTGGTACTTCCAGGTGCCCATTGGGATCTGTGCATTGGCCAAATTGCCAAAAGCGAGCAACAGAACGAGAAGAAGGTAGTTAGACTTCATGGTGAGCAGCTGAGGTGAGGGTTTCGGTTTTGATGATATAAGTAGGGCGCTGCTTGCTCTGCACAAAAAGCTTGCCTAAATAAATACCAACAATGCCAATTAATATCATTTGAATGCCGCCAATAAACAAAACCGAAGCAATCAGGGAAGTCCAGCCAGTGATAGCGGCATCAGTGAAAACAGCAATATAAATAGCGTAGCATCCGTATACAAACGCCAAAAAAGCAAAAAAGAGGCCTAAATAAATAGAGAAATAAAGCGGTTTAGCACTAGAAGAGGTAATGCCGTTGATGGCAAAATGAAACATTTTGGAAAGCGAATACTTGCTTTGACCGCTGAAGCGCGCAGCAGGCTCGTAATCGAGGGCCACCTGCTTGAAGCCAAGTGTTGGAATGAGACCGCGTAAAAAAAGATGTGATTCTTTAAAGGATTTAATGGCGCTCACTACTTTGCGGTCTAGTAAACGAAAATCGGCAGTGCCTTCTTCAATTGGCACCTCTGATAGGCGATTGGCCAACCAATAAAAGACTTTTGCACTTATTTTCTTGAAAAAGCCAACGTTTTGTTTGTCCTGGCGGCGCGTGTAAACCACCTCTGCGCCATTGCGCCAAAGCTGAACCATTTCGGCGATGAGCGCTGGCGGATGCTGAAGGTCGGCGTCGAGACTAATAACGGCGGCACCGCAGGCGTAATCTAGCCCTGCCTTGAGCGCATGTTGGTGACCAAAATTTCGGCTAAATTGCAGGTAATGAACGCGTGCGTCTTGGCTGCGCAAGTCCTCAATGCGCTGTAGCGACGCATCTGAGCTGCCGTCGTCGATAAAAATGACTTCGTAAGCGTCGATGTGGAGTTTGTCTAGAACAACCTTAATATGTTCATAAAGACGTTGCACATTACCCTCTTCGTTGAAAGTAGGAATGACTAGAGAAAGTTCAGTGCGGTAATTTGGGTTCATTTAGAGCGAATTTACGCAATAATCTTGGCTTTAGATTGGGGTTTGATACTAAGATCTATTCAAATCGCTCGCCTTTCCCTATATTTGCGTAAACTCCGTGAAATGTCAGTAAATGAACGTATCTCTACAGACAACGCACCTAAACCAGTAGGTCTGTATCCGCACGCGCGCCGTGTGGGCAATTTGTTGTTTTTATCAGGTGTTGGGCCACGCGTTGCGGGCTCAGATGCCAATGACTCAAGTGTTCCAGGCTTAAAGCTCGACCACAACGGGAATTTCATCACTTTTGATTTTGAAGCACAATGCCGCAGCATTTTTGAAAACGTGCGCATCATACTAGAAGCCTCAGGCTCTAGTTGGGACCAACTTATTGACGTCACTGTCTTTTTAGTCAATATGAAACGTGACTTCCATACCTACAATAAGCTATACGCGGAATACTTCAAAGACAACCTGCCTTGCCGCACTACCGTCGAGATTTCCTCTCTACCTACACCTATTGCCATCGAACTTAAATGTATTGCCACTATTGAATCTTAACCTATGACCGCATTTATCATCCGCATCGTTTTAGCACTTGTTGCCACTTTCTTTAATGTTTACCTCTTCGTCTCCGGTAATTGGGGCTGGGGCATCTTCTTTATTTTCATTACCGCACTGATCATCCTTACCTTTTTTAGAAATGAGAACATGATCTTAGCCCTCAATCAAATGCGTGTGGGTAATCAAGACAAAGCCAAAGCATACATTAACAAAATTACACACCCGCACTTGCTGCCTAAAAAGCAACATGCCTACATTCTCTATCTCAAAGCTGTGCTTGGCGCACAAGAACTTGGTTTTGCGACGTCCGAACAATTATTGCGCAAAGCAATTGGCCTGGGCTTGCGTCAAAAAGAAGACAACGCTGTTGCGCGTATGCATTTGGCAGGAATTTGCGCCCAAACAGGCCGACGTCCAGAGGCTCTAGCCCTCCTTGCTGAAGCTAAAAAACACGATAAAAGCGGCATGTTGCGCGATCAAATCAAGATGTTGCAACAACAACTACAGATGGCGCCTTCAAAAAATCAAATGCGTATGGCCCAAATGACGGGTGGTCGCAAGAAAACCCCAAAAATGCGTTAATATGTCTCAAGCCCCTCGCACCATTGCGCCTTCTTGGCCAGATTACCAATTAATTGATGCCGGAGGTGGTAAAAAACTTGAACGCTGGGGCAACGTCATTACCATCAGGCCCGATGTACAAGCGTACTTTCACAGTGGCAAACCTTTTTCTGAATGGAAAGAATTAGCCCATTGGGAATTCGCTGAAAGCCCTGGTAAAACTGGTCGCTGGAAAGCAATCAAACCCGATGCGCCTACAGAATGGCAAATCACGTATGGCCGTTTAAAGTTTGTGCTCGGCACCTCCACTTTCAAACATGTCGGCCTCTTCCCTGAGCAAGCCGTCAACTGGGCGCACATCGATGCACACGTTGGATCCGAAGATAAATTTCTCAATCTTTTTGCCTACACCGGTGCTGCAAGTTGCATGGCCAGGCTAAAAGGCGCCGATACCTTTCACATCGATTCTTCTAAACCTATCTTGAACTGGGCCAGCCAAAATATGGATGCCAGCAGACTGCTCAATATCCATTGGGTACACGAAGACGCCCTTAAATTTGCAGAACGAGAAGCGCGCCGCGGGCATCAATACAACTACATCCTCATGGACCCACCCGCTTGGGGCAACGGCGTCAAAGGTGAAAAATGGAAACTAGAAGATAAAATAGATCAGCTTTTTGCCGCTTGTGCGCAAATTCTTAGCCCCACAGGGCGCCTCACCCTCAATACCTACTCACCTTCTATTGAGGCCAATCTCTTGATGGAATTAGCCGAAATGTATTTTGAAGGGCGCAGCGCCGAACTCAGCGAACTTTACTTAGAAAGCCAAACCGAAAAAACCCTTTATTGCGGTGAACTTTTGCGTATCGCTCCCAAAAAACTATAATAGATCATTGGCCAAATTCGCTAGCTCAGAACGTTCTCCTTTTTCCAAACGCACATGTGCAAACAAAGGCTGACCTTGTAAGCGATCAATAAGGTAGGCCAAACCATTACTATTTTCATCTAAATATGGGGTGTCTATCTGATGCACATCTCCTGTAAACACAATTTTGGTATTCTCTCCTGCGCGCGTAATAATTGTTTTGACCTCGTGCGGGGTAAGATTTTGTGCCTCATCGATAATGAACATGATATTGCTCAGGCTTCGGCCCCGAATAAATGCAAGCGGGGTAATGACGATTCTTTTGGTTTGTTCCATTTCTAGGATCGCCTTGTATTTCTTTTCATTTTCTCCGAACTGAGACTTGATAAACTTGAGGTTGTCCCATAGGGGTTCCATGTAAGGGCCAATTTTATCATCTGCATCACCAGGTAAAAATCCAATTTCTTTGTTGGAAAGCGGAACCAAAGGCCGCGCTAAAATCACCTGATTGAATTTTTTATTTTGTTCAAGGGCTGAAGCTAAGGCAAGTAACGTTTTACCTGTTCCTGCAACTCCCTGCATGGCAACCAATTTGACATCTGGATTTAAAAGTGCGTGAAAAGCAAATGCTTGCTCTGCATTTTTTGGCTTGATTCCGTAAACAAACTCCTTTTCTATGCGCTCAAGCTGATCGGTATGGTGATTATAAAAAGCGAGAGATGAAGTCTTTCCGTTCTTGAGGATATAGTAACCATTGTTTATTTTTTTATCGCCCAGTATGCCGTTTTCTTCAATGCTGCCTCGGGTAAAAATTTCTCGGATCACTTCTGAATCAATTCCATCTACTCCGTATTTACCTGCGGAGTGCAATTCGGCTGAATTGACTTTACCTGTCTCGTAGTCTTCTGCAACTACGCCTAATGCCTTTGCTTTGATGCGCAAGTTGATGTCTTTGGTCACTAAAATGACCGATCTCTTTGGCTCTAGCTCAATTAAACTCAGCGCGGCATTGATGATTTTGTGGTCATTTTTACCAATAGCATAGACTTTCTCGGCATTGAGGCCAGTAGGTTGTTCGTCCATAGCGACTTTAAATTTGCCGAGTCCTTTGCCCAAAGAAATCCATTCTTGTAGCGAACCACTTCCGGAGAGTTTATCGATAAACCGAATTACCTCCCTTGCAGAGAAATTTTTGGTGTCATTGCCAATTTTAAATTTATCGAGTTCTTCGAGAACAGTAATGGGAATAGCCACATAATTGTCTTCGAAATTGACAATAGCATCGAAGTCATGTAAAAGAACAGAAGTGTCTAGTACAAAGATTTTTTCCTTTTTTTTCATCCGCGATTTTTTTTTGAAAGTACTTATTTTTCTTTTTGAAAAATGACCTGCGGTGAAAATAAGGGCCTAATGTAAATTAAGCGTTAAGGCTATTTAAAAAAGGACTTAAAGGTGCTGTCTAGGGTTGTATATTTGAAATTAAAGCCAGCATCTTTGACTTTTTGATTACTGGCCTTTAGATCGGCCAAGACTAAAATAGCCCGTTCGCCAAGCAAAAATCGCAAAAAGAAGGCAGGGATATTCGGCATAAAAAGTGGTCTTTTCAACCATTTTGCCAAGCGCGTCGTCATTTCGTTATTAGTCGAATTTGCGCCAAGGATATTGTAAGTACCCACCAATCGGTTATCGCAAGCAAATAGTACCACACGACATAAATCGTCTATATGCACCCAAGGGCTACTTTGCTTACCTGAGCCAATTGCTGCGCCTATCCCCCATTTGATTGGTTGTTTCATCAGATGTAAAGAACCGCCATATCTAGACAAAACCATTGAAATGCGGAGTACAGAGCCTGGTACTTGACTCAGCACACGTTGATGCGCTGCCTCCCATTCTTTGACTACAGTTGCCAAAAAATCGGAACCATATGCATCTTCTTCTCTAAATGTTTTACCAGGTAAGTTTGGGTAACAATTGACCCCGGATGCACCAATGTAGTATTTGAGGTTGGGCATTTGTGGAATGAGCGTTGCTAAAAAATCAGTGCTTTGCACCCGCGAAGATAGAATTTGCGCTTTTCGATCGGTAGTCCAGCGCTTTGAACCAATGTTTTCTCCTGCAAGATTCACCAACACATCAATTTTTGCAAGCTTGACAGTATTGATTTTCTCTTGTTGTGGATGCCAAAAGATATGGCCTTGTTTGGTCGGCTTGCGCGTGAGTTTATAAACCCGGAAACCGCGGTCTTTGAAATGACGCGTGAGTTGGGCGCCAATGAGGCCAGAGCCACCAGCAATAAGTACAGTGGGCATGTCGTCTCTTACTGTGGACATACTTCTTTTAAATTTTGTAGGGCTTCAGGAGCGCTCTGTTCTAATTTTTTACAAATAGCCTGCTTTTTTTGAAGTGCTTTTTTCAATAAAAGGGTATCGTTATGAGTAGCATTTGAAGACCAAATGACCTCTGAAAGGCGATTGACTTTTTGAGCTTGCTTGAGACAAGCACATTGAGCTTGATCGGGCTGTGAACAGGCCGAGAACATAGCAGCTGCGGCAAGAAAAGAAATACTTAATTTTATTAGGCTCATCAGTGAACAAATTTAAAACAATCTCGTAGAATTGCGCATGGGTAAATGGACTTCTTTTACTGTTATTTTTCTGTATTGCGCAATGGGCTTTGCACAAGAATGTCAGAGTACCTTTAGACCCAAAAAA
>JBIKZM010000174.1:0-3972 GCA_044354735.1 Crocinitomicaceae bacterium | reverse complement strand
GGATCTTCAAGAGGTAAATAACATGAAAATTCAAAAAGCAGCGCGCCAGTTTCTACCCGAAGACCTGGCCATTACCGAATTCAAGGTCATTGCGCCTTTTTTTCAAGATTTACTTCAGCGTTCAATTCTTACGCTCCAAGACTTTGACAAATGGCTAAAAGACCGCTCAGAACTCGATGCCGTGCTCGAAGAAGATTTGGCTTGGCGTTACATTCGCATGAGCATCAATACACAAGATGAATTGCTTCGTGAGGCCTATACCATCTTTGTGACACAAATTCAGCCCGAATTGGCTCCGTTAGAAGACCAACTCAATCAAAAATTAATGGCGCTGCGCTTTCTAGACCATAGAAAAGATAGTGCGCATCAAATCTATTTTAGAAGTGTGCGCACCGCCCTCGATTTATACCGAGAAGAAAACATTCCATTAGAAGCCGCCTTGAACGAAGAGGCACAGCAATATGGTGCGGTGAGTGCGGCCCAAACCATCACCCACGATGGCAAAGAGCTCACCATGCAACAAGCGGCGTTGTTGCTCAAAGAACAAGACGAAAACCTGCGTCAAACTATTTTTGAAAAAATGGCAGCTGTCCGCAGAAAAGACAATGCCTCATTGGATGCGCTTTATACTTCACTCATCCAAAAAAGACACCAATTAGCGTGCAACGCCGGTTTTGAAAACTTCCGAGACTACAAATTCGTCGCCATGGGGCGTTTTGATTACACCAAAGCCGACTGCCTCGCTTTCCACGAAGCCATCAAAACGCATATTGTGCCATTGGTCAAGGAGATCCAAGCAGAAAAACTTAGAAAGCTGGGTAAAAATCTCTTCAAACCCTGGGACCTCGACGTAGATCCGGAAGGAAAACCAGCACTCAAACCTTTCAAAGACGGAAGCGAAATGCTGCACGGTACGATTGCAATGTTTGAGCGGATTGACCCTTATTTTGGCGACTGCCTGCGGGTCATGGACGCGCTCGGGCATCTCGATTTAGATTCCAAGACGGGCAAAGCACCGGGTGGCTACAACTATCCACTTTATGAAATAGGTGTGCCCTTCATTTTTATGAATGCAGTGGGTACCCAACGCGACCTCGAAACGATGGTGCACGAAGGCGGCCATGCCATTCATTCCTTCTTGAGCCGTGACCTGAACCTTACTGCCTTCAAAAATCTACCATCAGAGGTTGCCGAATTGGCCTCGATGTCTATGGAACTCTTAAGCATGCCACAGTGGTCCGAATTTTACGAGCCACAAGCGCACGAGCGCGCCATGCGCGAACAAATCGAGGGCACGCTTAAGGTGCTGCCTTGGATTGCCCAAATCGATGCCTTCCAACATTGGATTTACGAAAACCCAACGCATACGCTTGCACAACGCGCTGCGCACTGGACACAATTAGCAAGTGATTTCGGTACAGGCCTCACCGACTGGACAGGCTATGAAGATTTAGTACAAAGTGCTTGGCAAAGGCAATTGCACCTCTTTGAAGTTCCTTTCTACTACATCGAATATGGCATTGCGCAACTCGGTGCACTTGGCGTCTGGAAAAACAGCCTTGAAGATTATTCGAGCGCAATTGACAACTACAAAAAGGCTCTTGCACTCGGCTATACCGAGCCCATGACTACCGTATACGAGACTGCGGGCGTACCCTTTGATTTTTCATCAGAACGCCTCCAAACTTTGGTCAGCTTTATCCAAAACGAATTGAAAAAAATGAATTAGTTGTGGCCAAATTGTAAAGAAATTTAAAATTCTGGTTATATTTGCACCCGCATATGGCGAGATAGCTCAGTTGGTTAGAGCGTAGGATTCATAACCCTAAGGTCCCGAGTTCAACTCTCGGTCTCGCTACTTCAAAAGGTTCCTTTTCAGGAACCTTTTTTATGTTCAGTACTTTTTATTGCATTTTTCGCAAGTGAACCCTAGATTATTGCTACATTCAGTTTCGATTTTTACGCTAATTGGGCGAACTTCGTTTTGTTTTGTAAATTGAACCCATGTATTTTCGCTACTTCGTTTGTCTGCTTATCTGCTCAGTATCTTTGGCGCATTTGGCGCAAACCACTCAGAAAGACCAACCTGACCCCCACAAAGAAGCCATTCTTATCCTCACTGGCTTTGGTTCGAAATACCACAGTCTTCAAAATTTGAAGAATTACTTTGAAACCGCGGCTTACGATGTTTATGTGCCGCGGTATATCTCTAGAAAGTCCATCGACAAGACGATTCAAAACCTTGATGAATTCTGGAAAAAAGGAAAACTAGATCAATACGAAAATATCCATGTGTTTGCTTATATTGTGGGTGCCTGGACACTTAATGAATGGGTGGCACAAAATGGCCCGAAAAACATCAAAAGCATCGTTTACGACCGCAGTGCGCTGCAAGAACGCGCTCCTTATATTCTGATCAGTAAATACAAAATTCCTAACTATTTCGTGTTCGGACCAATAATGTACGATTTACAGCAAACACCGTATGTCCCTTTAAACGACAGTAGTATCCAAAAAGGCCTGTTATTGGAATGCTATGCGACCGGAATTGTGCGCAAAAATCAAGAAACCGCAGCGCAATTAGGGCCTTATTGTTTTGAACCTGACTGTTTTGCCCAGCAATATCAAGATGCCAAATACGTTCCGTTGAATCACGATCAAATGTATACGCATCCGGAAATTTTTGGACCGGCACTTTTACACTTTTTTGATTCCGGAAATTTCGGAGACTATTTGCAAGAATTTGGCCCAGTTGCCGATCCATTTATCAAAAGGAAGCCATGATTTCCGTTTACCAACTCAAACCCAAATTTCAAGCCTTGCTTCAGCCCTTGCTGATCAAGCTGCGCAAATGGGGCTTTACACCCAATAGCTTGACCATTTTAGCGCTCCTCCTCTCGCTTGCGATGGGTTGTTATAGTTTGTATGGCGACAGGCAACTTGCATTGCTTTTACTCCCACTTTGTTTGTTGCTACGAATGGCACTCAATGCTTTGGACGGCATGATGGCGCGCCAATTCAATATGCAAAGCAAAACAGGCGCTGTGCTCAATGAAATCGGTGATGTCCTCTCGGATATCGTACTTTACTACCCACTTTATGTGCTTTTTGGGATGGATCAGGTTTGGATCATGTGGTTCTTGCTCTTGAGCGTGTTCAATGAATTTGCAGGTTTACTTGGGCAAGCCATGGGTGGAGCGCGCCGCTATGACGGGCCAATGGGTAAATCGGACCGCGCGTTGGTAGTTGGTGTGCTCAGTATGCTGTTCTTTTTCAATGTGCCAATCAATGGGTATCTCACCTGGATTTGGTTGGTTGTATTTTGTTTGTTGATTTGGAGCACCTTAAAAAGATTGAGAAATGCTGTACTTTAAAGACTTGACGGAAATCCAACAAATGATCCTAGTGATCTTAGGTGTGCTAGTTTTTGCCACCACGCTTTTTTGGATCTGGAAGAAAATCAAACCGGGGCCACAGGTAGACGAACTCATGACGCGCACCAAATCTTGGTGGGTCATGGCCAGTATCTTTACCACTGCAGCGCTTGTGCATCCGCTCATTTCTTTTGCAGCTTTTGCGTTTTTGTCCTTTGCCGCCCTGCGCGAGTTGTCTAGCATTAGTAAAAATGCCAGAATAGAGGACCGTAGCGTTATTTTCTGGGCTTATCTCGCTATTCCCGTTCAGTATTTATTCGCCTATATGGGTTGGTTTGCACCCTTCGTGGTGTTTATCCCGGTATTTATGTTTACCTGGATTCCCTTCTTATTGGTTTTGAAAGGCCACACCCAAGACATCGCGCGTTCGATGAGCGTAATCCCCACTCACCTCATGCTCACTGTTTTTTCAATCAGTCATTTGGCTTATTTACTCTCTCTTCCTGAACTTCCTCATTTCAATGCAGGCGGCAGGGGCCTCCTCCTATTTGTGGTGTTCTTGACCGAAATGAATGATGTATTTCAATTTACTTGGGGC
>JBIKZM010000287.1:0-3983 GCA_044354735.1 Crocinitomicaceae bacterium | reverse complement strand
GAGCGTGGCTCCAAACTGAGTTATTCCATTATTGAGCGCTTGAATGCCGGAAATCTCATTGATTTGTGTAATGGTTGCAGTAATAATTACGTTAGGATTACTCACCCCAAAAAGCCCCGCTGCTGGGCTAGTGATTTCAACAGAAGGTTGCACGCAAGGTGCGGTGTAGGTATACGTAATGTTTTCTGAGGCTACACCGCAATTATTTTCTGAGGCAACAGTAACGACGTTGGTACCATTAGTGAGTTGTAGTGTTGCGGTAATGGTTCCATTTTGAAAATTAAAAGGGACCACTGTGTTGTTCAACATCAAGTTGATATTTTGAGCATTTGAAATACCACTGACTGTTGCGCTGAACTGAAGCAAAGGGTTGGTCAGTGCCCCTGCCGCTTGTCCAAATTGGATTTGAGGTGTAGCGCAGGGTACGTAATTGATGTTGATGGTTTGGCTCGTGCGCTCGCAAGCGTTTTTTCCTTGGAGCACAATTGTATTCGGACCCTGTTGCAAATTCAAAGAAGCACTTAAACTTTGATTTTGCAAAGAAAAAGGTTGTCCGCCCTGTCCGTTTAAGGACAGGATGATCTGATCTGTGCTGAGTGCTGTCACCTGAGCGCTCAATGAGAGTGCCGAAGTAGCTACGGTGCTGCCATTGAGCCCAGTGTTTGAAATGTTAATTTGTGGATTGATACACGGGTTGTAATTGACATTCCAAACGTGTACGTCGGTTCCACAATTGTTTGAAATACTCAATGCGATGTTGTTCAAGCCGCTTTGCAACTGCAGTGCTGCATTTAAATTGTCGTTTTGGAAATTGAAAACACTTGGCGCGCCATTGAGGAGCAAACTGATTTGGTTGGCATTATTGATCCCGGTGAGTTGCGCACTCACATTGAGGAGTTGTTCAGCATTTTGAACACTAGCAGCCGGGCTTACATTATTGATTTGCGGCGCAGAACAAGGTTCATAGTTGACACTCCAATTTTCAATATCACTTCCGCAAGTGTTGGTTGCTACCAATTGGATGAGGTTCAGGCCGGATTGCAAGGTGATTGTCGAACTCAGTTGGTTGGTATTGAAGCTGTAATTTTGAGTTTGTCCGTTGACAGTCAACTGAATTTGATTGGCAAATGTATTGGTAAGCAAGGCACTGTAAACAAAGTTAATATTGCTCGTGCTTGCCCCATTTGGCACAGCAGTAGTTGTGGTAATTTGCGGTGCCTGACACAGTGCATAATTGATCTGGAGTGTTTCGGTATCGGTACCACAAGTATTGGAAGCCAGAATAACAATTGTATTTGTGCCCTGACTAAGGCTGAGTGCACTATTCAATTGATTGTTATTCCAATTGAAAGGAACTGACACGCCGTTCAACTTTACTTGGATCGCTTGGCTATTGTTGATGTTACTCGTATTGGCCAGTAAATTTAGGGTTTGCACGCCAGTTGTGGTTCCGCTTGCAGATGGTTGCAATAGTGTAATTTGAGGAGCAATGCAGTTGTCATAGCGCACATAGATTGTTTTGCTTACCTGTCCACAACTGCGTACGGCACTCAATACAATTTGGTTGAGCCCAGGTTGCAAAAGGACAGCTGAATTGAGGTTGCCCGCTACAGCATTGAAGTTGCCGTTTGAATAAGCAAATGCAATGGGTGAGCCGTTGTTGGTGAGGCTCAAGCCATTTTGAAAAGGCATATTTTGAATGGTTGCCACCAATAAAATACTGTTGTTGCTCACCACAAGTGGGTTTGCACTTGAAGTGTTGTTTAAATTTCCTTGGATATTGACAACAGGCGCTAAACAGTCATCAAAAGTATAAGTGAAAGTCTCGACATCTGCCCCACAATCGTTTGTGGCAGTAACGGTAAGCGTATTGGTACCGGTAAGTAATTGCGTATTGAGTTCTAACTGGTTGGTTTGAGGTGTAAAAGTGAAAGCATTTTGTTCGATGCCATTGAAAATCACTTTGATGTTACTGCGGTTAGCGACATTGTTAATCGTGGCGCGCAAACGCAAAGCAGCATTGTTCAGGGTGCTATGAACGACAGGGCTTGTGATTGCAATAGTTGGTGGGATACAATTTTGAAAATTGATACTGCTGTTGATCTGATCGGTGCCACAAGCGTTGGTGTAACGAACTTGGAAGTTATTGAGACCAGGTGTTAGGGTGAGGTTTGCGCTGATGACCGTGCCAATGAGTTGCGCGTTGTTGACAGGAATATTATTGTGTAAAACGAGCAATTGACCATTTTGGACACTTCCGTTCAATTGCGCACTGAGCGCAAAGGCGCTTTGGTTGGTGGTTGTGCCCGGAGCGTTTGGTTGTTGCCAACTCAGCTGTGGTATACGGCAGTTGTCATAGTTGATGCTGATTTGATCAAAAGCGCTACCGCAATCGTTGGTGGCGGTAATGCGGATTGTATTTGCGCCAGGCGCCAGGTTAATGCTGCGTTGTAGCAGGCCATTATTCGGATTGAAATTGAATCCGCTTACAGACATCCCGTTGTGTAAGATTTGAATTTGGTTGTTGTTCAAATGACCACTTAGCGTGGCGTTGAGTGCATATACCACCTCTTGAACGTTCAGCACATTTGTATTCGCGTTCATGATCTGAACCGAAGGTAATTGGCAAGCTACTTGCTCAATTTGCACGATTTGAGTTCTACTACCGCAATTTGTTGTAGCGGTGAGGGTAAAGGTATTGATGCCGGGCAAAAGATTCACCAATGCTTCTAGTCTTCTTGTTTGAGGATTGAAATTAAAAGGTAAAGATTGATTCAAATTATTGGTGAGTTGTAATTCTTGAGGGCCATTTACATTGGCAATATCAAAGCGCAGCAGCAAATTCGTGACCGAAACACTTGTTTGGGGCTGCCCTACTATACTGATAACGGGTTGCGGACAATTCTCGGTAAAATTGTTGATATTCGTGATCGGGGAGTTGTTACCGCGCGCAGGAGCTGGCTTCGATTCTCTTCCTTTGAAATGCAGCTGAAAAAAGCCTGAAGTGTAGTGATACCAATCGTTTTTGAGGCGCGGATCTGCTTGTGTCAGCCCATCGAATGAGTCGGTCATGGTAAAAGTCGTTTTGTGCTCCACACCAATACTAAAACGCCCTTTATGGTAAGCCAAACCAAAACCAAGGCTCGGCATCCAGTTCACCGCCCAATCATTGCCTTGAAGGCCATCCAAACGACTTTCATAAATTTGATCGGTAAATCCGAGTAATTGTTGTTGTGCAGGCATTGACAAATCCAGGCTATTGTAATCGTAAATACCATTTGTATCCAAGACGTCTGACCAAGTTTGCTGCCAAGTGAGGCCAACACCACCAAAAATATAAGGATCAAAACCGGTGCGCTCGCGCAAGCGGCCAGCGTGCAAAACGAGCTCTAAATCAAGTTCTCTAATATCCGAACGAAAGTTATGTACATATTGGTTGGCACCAGTTAAATAGGGTGTCAAGACCGGATTCGAATTGAGGTCGAGTTGAGAAAAATTATTGGCTTGCCCATACCATTGCCCCGATAAGAAGCGACCACGTATGTCAAAAGACAAGCCGCGTCCGTAGTCATAATTGTAAGAACGACCCAGGGTCAGACCCCAACCGTTGTAGCGTTCGTCGTCTAGGTCGGTGCTGTGCCAAGTGCCGCCGTAATTGAGGCCCCAGAACCATTTGGAAGAATTGTAATTGACGTTTTGTGCTGAAATACTCGTGACGGTGAGCAGCAAGAGAAGAAGTGCGTAAAGTTTTCTCATAGGATTGGTTTTGTCAGGCTTACCTAAATTTTGTGCCAAAGTTCTTAAAAATTAGGATTTTAAGAAAAAAATAACAGGCTTATTTAAAGTTTGGGGTAGTAAGTGTAGTTGGTGAAGCGCAAAATACTCAGTTGATCTGAGCTCACTTCTTTTTTGATCAGGGAACCTAAAAACCCCGTTTTATAGTCGTATACAATTTGATAATCAGTTAGGAATTTGCCGTTTTC
>JBIKZM010000172.1:0-4012 GCA_044354735.1 Crocinitomicaceae bacterium | reverse complement strand
GTCATTCACTGTTTAGAGGCCTTGCGAATCCTCAACGAACTGGGCTGGCAGCCCACCCACACCATCCGGGTGGTGTTTTTCATGAACGAAGAAAATGGCAATCAAGGCGGGCAGCAATATGCCAAATGGTGCCTGGCCAATGGCGAAAAACAAATTGCTGCGCTCGAGAGCGACAGAGGTGGTTTTGCACCCCGCGGTTTTGGCCTTGATGGCCCTGACAAATACCTGAGCTTACTCCAAAGTTTTGAACCTATTTTGCGTTCGTACGACCTTCATGTATTTGAAAAAGGATATGGCGGCGTGGACATTGGCCCCCTTAAAGAACAGTATCCTGGCATTCCACTTTTCGGTTTTGTTCCTGACTCTCAGCGCTATTTTGACTACCACCACGCACCTTCTGATGTTTTTGAGTCCGTCAATAAACGCGAACTCGAACTCGGGGCCGCTGCTATTGCGAGCTTTGTGTATCTACTCGATCAAAAACTCTAGCTTAGGTTTTTATGTGCGGCATTTCAGGTCTTCATTGTAAAAAAGAGCAAGGTTCAAGCGCCGGGCAAACCGTTCTTGAGGCCATGAGTCTCCAATTGATACACAGAGGGCCAGACGGAGCAGGTTTAAAATGGTTTGAAGATCAAGATTTTGGTCTAGCGCACCGCAGGCTCTCCATTATCGATTTGAGTGAGGCCGCAGCTCAGCCTATGCATAGCAATGAACGCTATTGGCTCAGTTTCAATGGCGAAATTTACAACTACCTCGAACTCAAAGAAGAATTACTTGCGCTGGGCGCAATATTTAAGAGCAAATCAGACGCAGAAGTATTGCTTCAAGCTTATATTTATTGGGGAGCAGACTGCCTGCAGCGTTTCAATGGCATGTGGGCGTTTGCCATTTTTGACACGGAACTTCACACGCTATTTTGCGCCCGCGACCCCTATGGCGTCAAGCCATTTTACTACATAGACAATACCGCTCATTTTGGCTTTGCTTCTGAAACCAAAGCACTCTTAAAAATACCCAGCTACCAAGCTACTGCAAGCAAAAAAGCACTTCTTGACTTCTTTGCCAATGGCAAAATAGAGCGCCAAGAAGAAGGTTTTTTCAAGGGCATCAAAGAATTGCTCCCTGGCCACGTGCTACATTATGATCTTTGTACTCAAAACATTGAAATCAAGCGCTATTATTTGCCAGCAAAAATAGCTAGCCCGCAAAGCCACCAAGACCTCAAAAAGGCGCTAGAAAATGCAGTTAGGCTGCGTTTGCGCGCAGATGTTCCGCTGGGTTTTTGCCTTTCTGGTGGTCTAGACTCCTCTTCACTGCTCTTTTTAGCCGCTGAACTTCAACAAAAATCGAAAGTCACTTCGCTCGACAACGGCTTGCACGCCTTTACGGCAGTCCATGACTCTCCTTTAGACGAGCGCGCTTGGGCAGCCCAAATGATTGCGCACACCAAAGCCGCTTGGCATACTTCTGAACTCGACAGCACGCAGTTGCTTGAGGCCCTGCCCCAGCTCATTTACCATCAAGATATTCCGCTTTTGAGCACCAGTACCTTTGCGCAAAGTAGTGTCATGAAAAGCGCTGCGCAGCAAGGTCTAAAAATCCTCATTGACGGCCAAGGTGGCGACGAACTTTTTGCGGGCTACCAAGTCTTTTACCCCACGTTTTTCAAGGAACTGTTTTGGAGTGGTCGCTGGGGTCGTTTTGTTCGTGAATGGCAGCAACTCAACAATTCGCCAAGTTCAAAAAAATATATCTTAAAAGAATGGGCCAAAGACGTACTGAGCCTTCTTCCGTCTGGTCTTCAAAAGAAAATATCAGAAGCCAAACACCCACTAAAGTCCTTTTTAACCCAAACAAACGTTTTTGAGCGCAAGCGCTTTTCGAAACTACAAGACCACCTTGCCGATTATTGTCAGGCATACGAACTCAAAAGTTTATTGCGCTGGGAAGACCGCTGCTCGATGCAATACAGCATTGAATCGCGCACGCCTTTTGCAGACGACACCCATTTAATGAGCCGAGCGCGTTCTTTGCGCTCCACTGAGCTGATCCACAATGGTTGGTCTAAATACAGCTTGAGAAAAGCGCTCGATGGAGACTTGCCTCCAAGCATTTCTTGGCGCCGAGACAAAAAAGGATTTTCAGTTCCAGAAAGCCAATGGCTTATGGAAACAACAGCATATTGGGCAGCGCAAATTGCGGCGAAAGCGCATCTGGATAAAAGCCAGCTGATCAACAAAGAGGAACTTAGCAAAGCCTTGCCGCGCATTTTTTCAGATACTGCCTTTGCAAACGAACAAAATTTTGTATTCAGGTATGTGAGCTATTTAATTTGGATTGAGCAATTTAACATCAATCACTTCGACTAAAAATTTACACTTTTAAGTTCGAGTTCAAAAGCGCGCGTGGGCATAGCATTGAGTGCAATTGGACTGACATCAGCTCCATCTGGCAAATAAACCGCACACAACGCGTGCTTGACCAAATACACATTTTGATGCAGCTCTTTAGGCAAAGCGCGGTAAATACCTAAAAGTACTTCGTAACGCGGATACTCACCGTCCGATTTCGCGTCGTGCCAAACCAATATGGAAGATGCTGATTTGCGCAATTGCAGGGCCGTTTGGGTATCGCGCTGCACCGCTTCAGTTGTATGGTCGCCGTCAATAAATAGGAGATCGCACTTTTGTTGGTAAGGCCTCCAGTCAAACGTAGCGGAGTCGCCAAAGAGATGGGTTATATTGGCTATATCTTTGGAGAAGAACCGATGCGCATCGATATACGCCTGACTCATGCCCATTTGCAAAAGCGTTTGGTCGGGCAAATTCAAAGTGAATACTTCTTTTACAAATGGCGCCACATTGGCCGCACTCTCCCCTCTCCACGTGCCGATTTCTAAATACGTTTGGACCTTATATTTTCGGCAAAGCATTTGCAAAAAAGCGAAATCAGTGACCATAGATGAGCCAGAGAGAAAGGCATAAGGCTTGATGCTTAACTGAGCAGCTTCTGGCCACGTAAAAACATCTGTTTGCTGCAATTTAAGATTGGGAAACTCCTTTTCAAAAGCACGCTGCAACACTTCTTCATCCTTGAGAATTAAATTCAAGAGTGCAGGCCTTTGCAAAATAAGCCCTATGGCTTTGAGTAATTTACTGACTTTATTCATAGCTAATTCTTGCGCCAACTCAAGCGCATTTGCGTAAACAATTGGATAAATTCTACTTTGCTCGGAAACAAAGAAAATGAGGCGCCATCTTTCAAGAAATAGCGCAGTACAACCAAACTGGTGGCACCATATGAAATACTAGCCGCAATGGCGGCGCCAAGCGCACCGTAGACTGGAATGAGCAACATTGAAGCGCCCAGACTCAAAACCAAGCCTACACCTGAAGCCAACGCATTGACTACATAGCGGCCATGTCCAGAAAAATAATGCCCCACCACCAAGGCGTAGGTAAATATCCATACACCCGGTGCAAGCGCCCACATCAAAGCACGCAAACCACCAAAATCAGGCCCGAATACAAGTTGATAAAATGAAGCCGGGAGCAGCAAGAAAAACAACACGCTCAATAATGCTGCAAACATCCCGAAACGGGTCAATTTTTCAGTCAATTGAATGGTGTACTGCTGATCCTGGGCATTGGAAATAACGGCGTATTGCCACAAAGAAATACTCGTGGCAATGAGCCAGATCGATTCTGTAATGGAGCTGGCATTGGAAAAGACCCCAACGGCTGCCTCTCCTTTGTATTGCTCTAAAATGTAATAACTCGCTCGAAAACTAAGCAATTGCAAGACATGTGCCAACTGGTTGTAAAAACCGAGCGCAAACATTTTTTGCCAAATGGAAAGCCAAGGACTGCTGGTTTTTTGCTGCTCCGGAATGAATTTAAGCAAGCCGAATATACTGATGATTAGGGAACTTATATAGGCAACATAAAGTGCAAGCTCATAATTCAATGCTTCTTGAAAATACCATTGACCTGCACATGTAAGAAAAGTAAAC
>JBIKZM010000030.1:0-9825 GCA_044354735.1 Crocinitomicaceae bacterium | reverse complement strand
ACCACAGCGCCCACCTCTGTGCGCATACATCCCGAACGAAAGTCGAATTTCAACTTGGCGCATCGAGTCGCTTGGAACCCAAACGGTATCTATTTAGATGAAAGACCAGCTTTCACTTATGATCCGCTTTTTCATGCGGGCGCATATTATCCGCAAGAAGCAGGTTCTATGTACCTTCAACAAGCCCTCGAACAGCTCGAGCTCCCGGAAAACCCAGTTATAGTAGACCTCAGTGCTGCACCTGGTGGCAAAAGCACGCTCATCGCCAGTTTTTTGAACCACCGCGGTGTGCTCATTGCAAATGAAATCAATCGGTCCAGGGCTTACATCCTCAGTGAAAACCTCACCAAATGGGGTTATGCGAATGTTTTTGTCTGCAACCACAAACCCTCAGAGCTAAGTGCCTTAGCAGGACAGGTGGATGTATTGGTGGTAGATGCGCCCTGCTCGGGCGAAGGCATGTTTCGCAAAGACCACAACGCAAGAGCTGAATGGAATTTGGGCAATGCCACAACTTGCGCCAGCCGGCAAACCGAAATTCTCGATGAAGTGTGGCCCTTACTCAAAGAAGGCGGCTACCTTATTTATTCGACTTGCACGTTCAATCCAGCAGAAAACGAACAGCAATTACTCGGTTTTCTTGAAGATCAAAACGCCCAAAAGGTACAGCTACCGCATTTTGAGGGGATGCAAACAGACCGAAACGAAATAGGACATTATTTCTTTCCCAATCAGATCAAAAGCGAGGGCTTTTACATTGCTGCGCTGCAAAAAATAGCGCACACAAACAGTAGGCCAAAGCCGTCAAAAAACAATGCACTGAATCACTCAATACAGAAAGAACTCGCACTCAAGCTTCTAAATACCCCAGAACTGACTTATTGGCAAGAAGCCGACAAAGTATTCGCCACAACACCATTCGCACTTTCTATTTATGCGGGCATGCAAGCGCTCAAGTTTCTCAAAAAAGGAGCGCACGTGGCCACCGCACACAAAAAATCCTGGACGCCGGGCTACGACCTCACTTACAGCCTTTTTCCCATCTGGAATTTACCAACCAAATCTGTAGAAGCACCAGAAGCACTGCGCATCTTACACGGCGAAAGCCAACAATGGGAGGCTCCGGCTGGTTTTTACCTGATCCAATACCAGGGGCAATCTATCGCGATGGTCAAGCAAATCGGGCAGCGCTTCAATAACCTCCACCCGACTGAATGGCGCATTCGACACCTTCCTAAATAATTCCAATGGACGCACAACAAGCCTATCAAAAACTTTTTGACTACACCAGTAAGCGCGTGAGCATCCATCCCGAAGAGTGGGAACTGATGAAAAAGTACTACCACCTCAGAAAGGTGCCTAAAAAAGATTTCTTTCTCAAAGAAGGGTCCACCAATTTCAATCAAGGATTTGTGGTAAACGGTACACTCCGGGTTTTTTATATGGATGCAAAAGGAAATGAGCATGTGTTGTATTTTGCCTTTGCCGATTGGTGGGTTGGCGATTTATCTGCCTTTCATTTTGACGCTGCCGCAACACTCAATGTGCAAGCATTAGAGGAAAGCTACATACTCGAAATTTCCAAAGAAGACCTCGAATATCTTTTTGACAAAATACCAGTACTAGAGCGCTTGTTTAGAGTCATGGCGCAACGCACGCTCGCCGTATTGCAAAAACGCTTCTTAATGACGGTTTCAGCCCACGCAGAAGAACGTTATCAGGAATTGCTGCAGCGACACCCTGGTATTGAGCAAATTGTTGCGCAACATCAAATTGCTTCTTACTTGGGTATTTTACCAGAAAGCCTAAGTAGAATGAAAAAAAAACTTTACGTATCTTCGCCAAACAAAAAATAAATCATGACACAATTTAAACGTATTACGCTAGCGCTCTTCTTATTTGTAGGGATTTTTGTACGTGCCGATGAAGGCATGTGGTTTTTGATGTTTATCGATCGCCTCAACCACCGCGACATGCAAAAAATGGGTCTTCAGCTCACTGCCGAAGAAATTTATAGCATCAACAACTCTTCTTTAAAAGATGCGGTTGTCCAATTCAATGGCGGCTGTACGGCAGAGCTCATCTCCAAAGATGGCTTGCTTTTGACCAACCACCACTGCGGCTACGATGCCATTGCAGAACTGTCTACCCCAGCAAACGATTACCTCACCGACGGATTTTGGGCAGCAGACCGCAGCCAAGAACTTAAGCCAAAATCACTATATGTGCGCTTTTTTGTGCGCATGGACGACTGCACCAAGCGCATTATGTCTAAAGTTTCGGACAACATGACCGAAGCAGAGCGCGACAAAATCATCCGCGATGAAATAGCGCTCATTGAAAAGGAAAATAGCGAAGGTGGCAAATATGTCGTTTCCGTTCGTTCGTTCTTCCAAGGCAATGAATTTTACTTTTTTGTATACCAAGACTACAAAGACGTGCGTTTGGTAGGTACTCCGCCAAACAGCATTGGTAAATTTGGTGGCGACACCGACAACTGGGAATGGCCGCGCCACACCGGTGACTTCTCTATGTTCCGCGTTTACGCAGATGCAAGTGGCAACCCTGCCGATTTCAGCACAACCAATGTACCTTTGCATCCAAAGCACCACCTTCCTATCAACCTCAATGGCGTTAAAGAAGGTGACTTCGCCATGATCATGGGCTATCCAGGCCGCACCAACCGTTGGTTGCCAGCTGGTGGCATCGATCAAAACGTCAAATATGCTTACCCAGCTTGGGTAGAAGCCTCCAAAACAGCCATGGATGCCATGAAAACGTACATGGATAAAGATGCCAATGTACGCTTGAACTACGCTTCTAAATATGCGCGCACAGCCAACTACTGGAAAAACCGCCAAGGCATGATCGACGCACTTACGCAATTCCAAACCGCTGCAGCCAAAGCCAAAAACGAAGCTAAATTTGATGTTTGGGCCAATAAACCAGAAAACAAAGCCAAGTACGGCACTGTAGTGAGCGCGCTCAATAGCTTCTATGCGGCTACCAACGACAAATCAAGACACGACAACTACCTTTCTATTTTGGTCCGCAATTCAGAATATGCTGGCATTACACGCGGCTTGGGTGCGCAACTTATGGCCTATGCCAAAGCAGACGCTAGTAAAAGAAACAGCATGAAAGCTGATCTAACGACTGCAATCAACGAGTTCTTTGAAACGACCTATGGCCCTGCCGAAATGGACGTCCTGATCAACGGTTTAGACCTCTACGCAGCCAAAGCCAATTATGAACTTGCTAATGGTGTGGCGGCAATGTATGCAGATGGCTCTTCGAAGAACGAAATTCGCGCGATGTTTGCGCTGTCGATTCTCGCTTCAAAAAATGGCATGCTTGCCTTCTTAGAAGCGCCTAGCGAAGGCCAACTGAGCAACGACCCGTTATACAAATTGTCTACAGACATGATTGCGCAGCTCATGAAGCGTTCAGACGAACTGATCAAACTTACCGACGACTACAACCGCGCCTACCGTCTTTTGGTTGCAGGTTTGAGAGAATCTGGCATGAGCACTATTTTGTATCCAGATGCCAACAGCACTTTGCGTTTAACATACGGTAAAGTAAGCGCGCTGCCTGCAGACAAGCGCAACGATGCCAAAATCAATAACTACACTACACTTCAAGGCACCATCAACAAATACAAGCCTAACGATGAAGAATTCGATTTGCCGCAGCGCCTCATTGAACTCAATGCCAAGAAAGATTTTGGCCCCTACGCAGACAAAGCGGGCTACATGCCAGTCAACTTCCTTACCAACAACGACATTACAGGTGGCAACTCAGGTTCGCCAGTGTTGAACGGCAAAGGAGAACTCATTGGCTTGGCATTTGACGGCAACATTGAAGCCATGGCCGGCGACGTTATCTTCGACCAAAAATTACAAAAAACCATTAACGTGGATATCCGTTACGTCTTATTTATCATCGATAAATATGCAGGAGCGAAGCACATTGTTGACGAAATGACTATCGTCGAGTAAAGCATTACAAGTTGGTGCTTCCAACTAGCTTGTAAGGAAAGGGGCCTCTTCGGAGGCCTTTTTTTATGTAATGAAGTTTTAAGAAAAGTAGCCTGAAAGAACTTGATTGAAATCTTCGAAAGTTAATTTTTGATCAAAAATACAGGAACCAATGCGCGTTAACAAACAAATGCGCACCTCTCCCATTTCATTCTTTTTGTCTTGTTGCATGAGCGCCCAAATGGCTTGTGCATCATTTGGGATTTGCAGCGCATAGGTATTTCTGATCAGTGTTTCAATTGATAGAAATTCTTCTTTACTCAAACTAGATAGCCCAACAGATAATTTACTTTCTAATAAGAGGCCAATTGCCACCGCATGGCCGTGGGCAAGCGGCGTTTCTGTTTGTATGTAATAAGACTCTAAGGCATGACCAATTGTGTGGCCAAAATTCAGGATTTTACGCAAACCTGTTTCAGTTGGATCTTGCCCAACAATATGCACTTTGATTTGAACCCCTTGCTGAATGGTTTCAGAACGGAGTTCTTGTGGTATATTTTGAATTTTTGAGAGCTCTTCCCATAGTGCTTGGTCTGAAATAAGGGCGTGTTTGAGCAGCTCGGCAAAACCGTTCGCCCACTCCGTAGCTGGTAAGGTATGTAAGAAACCTGTATCGATATATGTAGCCAATGGTGTGGCAAACGTACCGATTTGGTTTTTAAAGCCCGCAAAATCGATTCCTGTTTTGCCGCCAACCGCTGCATCTACCATACCTAGCAAACTTGTTGGGATATTGATAAAAGCGAGGCCACGTTTGTAAACAGAAGCCACAAAGCCCCCGAGGTCCGTAACCATTCCGCCCCCAAGATTGATCAAAAGGTCATGGCGCTCAAAGCCCGCTTCGGTTAAGGTTTCCCATACTTGAAAACAAACTTCGAGCACTTTGTTTTCTTCACCCGCAGGCAACATAATGACCTCAGCTTCAGCCAAAGCTTCAAAGGCAGTTATTAAAAATTCAAGGCAGTGGTCGTGGGTGTTTTCATCGACAAGAATGGCGATTTTTCTATTGGCAAACTTGGATAGTTCGAAAGAAAAAGTAGCGTCGAGAAGTGGCCCCCATTCAAGTGGACTAAGCTGTTTAGAAAAAGAAGCCGTATGCATGGTCCAAATTTACGAAAAGAGCTTAATTTTGGGGCATGATTTCTTTCGACAACACCGAAATTGCGTTTCGCTCCAAAAACAAGCAGGACCTCCAACGCGCCTTTTTGCTTTTCAAGATCATTGGCGCACCCGCTATTGTTAAACTGGGCAAGATCCTTACGCCGATTGCACTCCAATTGCGCTTGCCTATCAAAGGCCTGATCAAAAAAACGATTTTCAAGCAATTTTGCGGTGGAGAAACCATCAATGACTGCGACCCAGCCATAACGAGCTTGAATGCTTTTGGCATCGGCACCATATTGGATTATTCCGTAGAGGGCAAAACCAAAGAAGAAGATTTTGAGCACACCACTCAAATCATCATCCAAACGATTGAAAAATCAGCCACCGACAAACGCATTCCTTTTGCCGTTTTTAAAGTCACCGGCATCGGCCAACACCACCTGCTAGAATTGGTTTCTGAACAAATCAGGGCCACCCGAAATGGAGTTGTGTTTAGAACCTTCACCACCCAAGAAAACGAACAAATCCAAGCCATCATTGACCGCATTGACCGCATTTGTGCAGCGGCAGCAAAACACCAAACGCGCTTGTTCATAGACGCCGAAGAAACCTGGATCCAAACAGCTATTGACCAATGGACCTTCGATATGATGTGCAAATACAATTCAAGCCATTGCATTATCTATAATACCATTCAAATGTACCGCCATGACCGCCTCGCTTATTTAAAAGTGGAGTGCGCGCGCGCAAAAAATGCCGGAATACAATACGGTGTCAAATTGGTGCGCGGTGCCTATATGGAAAAAGAAAGAGCAAGAGCACAAGCAATGGGCTACCCCTCGCCTATTCAACCAGACAAAGCCAGTACAGACAAAGACTACGATGCCGCACTTGACTTTTTGGTGGCCCATAAAGCAGTCTTTTCTGTTTGTGCAGGTACACACAACGAAAACAGCTCGATGTACCTGGCTACCTTACTGCATAAAGAACAGATTGCTCCGAATGATCCTAAATTTTACTTTGCACAGCTTTTAGGAATGTCTGACCACATTTCTTACAATTTGTCGGATGCAGGTTATCAGGTTGCTAAATACGTGCCCTTTGGCCCTGTTGAAGAGGTTTTGCCTTATTTACTGCGCCGGGCAGACGAAAACACATCGGTAGCCGGGCAAACAAGCCGTGAGCTAGGCCTGATCATCAAAGAAAAAACGAGAAGAAAAGCTTAGTGCTTGATGAGCGGATAAGACCTGCCGTTGATGCGCACATAGTAAACACCTTGAGGCCATTTGTCTAGGGCAATTGTTTGCGATGTTGTCATGCTTTCTCGATGCATTAAATTGCCCACTACATCATGGATTTCAATCAACTTGGCTTCAGAACCTTCCCAATTGAAATGCAAAACGGTTGCAACAGGATTGGGATACATCAGTACCTGACTTCCTTCAAACAGCGGGCCAAGACCTACAAGTTGTTGGGTAGTAAAAACGGTGTCGGTCTGGACATAAGCTGAGCCATCTCCATTGACTTTCAAGACAAAAACATTGCTGCCGCCGTTGAGTTGGTTCTGACCGTCGACTATGACTGAATTCATGCCCACCGCTATAAAACCGCCGTCTAAGGTTGGCTTGATGTTGCCACAATAATCGTATCCTTGATTGAGAATCGTTGTTGCTGGCCAACCCAACCAAAAGCCAAATAGCGCATCCGCATAACCTATATTCACATCAAATGGCTCTGGATAAGTGCCTTGATTCTGAACTTGGATGCTGTGCGCGCAAGCATCTAGCTGTGGAACATACGCAATTTGCTGGATGATATCATTGGACACCATTGGCCCATCAATAGGCGCGTTTTGAGCTGTTATTGCACCATCTAGGGCAATCATTCCTGTAAATTGATCGTGGTTGGTACTCGTTACGGTATGATAACCCGCGAATTGGATGCCAAATGGCGTTTGGGTGAGGTCTTGAACCGAAAAATCTCCACTTTGCAGGCCCAGCGTATCCATCCAAAGGACCATACCTTGATCATTTATTTTCATTACAAATCCTTTGGTTGCGCTCGAATCAGCAACATACCATTCTCCGCCAATTGCATAAAGGCTATCTTGTAGACGCAAAACACTAAAAGCGCGGTCGTCACCAGAGGTACCTATGGTTTTGGTCCAGAGTGTATCGCCAAATTTATCTAGGCGCAGCAGCAATACATCCGCTGACCCTTCCAATTGTACTTGTCTTTCACCAACCAATACAAAGCCTGTGTCGGCGGTCATGACGCCGTCGTGAATGCGCTCCCAACCTGCGTGTGGATAGGTTTTGATCCATTGCTGCGTACCTGAAAGATCGGTACAAATGAGCATTGGATCGTAGTTGCCACCACTCCAAGAATTCGACATCCCAGCTAAATAGTAACCGATGCCAGGCCTGTGAAAGACCCGCTTGATTTCTTCGGTTTCTTGCGCCCCATATGCCTGACTCCAAAGGTAGTTGCCCTGCTGATCGATCTTCATGAGGAAGCCTTGTGCGTTTTCTTCCCAACTGCCGCTACTGCCCGCCACCACAAATGTAGAATCTGGCAAGGCCAAGACATCTTCACCTTTGTCAAAACCGGTGCCAGCGTATAGCTTATAAAAACGCGTTTGTGCACTGAGTACTTGTACTGTGCACAAAAAGATGAAAACAGTTAGAAATCGCATCGGAACTGAAGATAAATTGAGGCGCCATTTTGAAGGGCAATATTGTCGGAACGCAGCAGTAACTCGCTGCGCTTGAAACGAAAAGCTGAATAAGCTTGCATGCGCAAACCACCAAAACCACCATAAGCCATGCCCAAACCTGTATGCCAAGCTTGCTTCACCTTTAGTTGCGCGCCGACATAAACCAATGGCGTATAGGTTTGACGCAGCATGAATTGAGCACCGTAGTAAGCCTCGAGGCGCTGGGGGCTATTCCAATCAAGCGTTTTGGCTAATTGAATTTGAGCGGGCAATAATATCCAGCTCGGGCCAGTTGTTTGTTCAAAGCCTAACGTATCCAAATAAGCACCCGCAAGCGCTTGTAAATTCGTTTGTTGCCATTGCGAAAGGGTGTATCCTGCATACGCTATAGATCCATCCATTTTATAGGTAGTTGAATTGGAACTTCGGGCAAAACCTAAATTTTGAATAGTGAATTGAAATTGTGGTTCGTTGGCTGAGGAGTCGCTTGCGCCGAAACGGTAATCGATATCGATGGCTAAGCCATATGTATTTGAAGAAAACCTACTCAGATTAGCCTGCCCCATGAGCTCTAGATCGATTTGAGCAGTGCTGGCATCTTGAATCCAAGTGCCTTTTTGAATAGTAGCGCCAAGGTGTTGTTGAACGGCAACAAAATGCAATAAAAATGAGGATTGTGTTGTTGGATTGTACAAGCCAAAGCCTAATTTTGAAAAGGTGCTTGCCTGCGCGCGTAGGTTGCTCAAATCGAGGGTGTCGCCTGCATATGGCAAGCCTCCTTGAAAGACCAAGCCAAAAAGATCCTTTGAAAACTGAAGACCGGCATACTGGTGTACGCCTGCGCCAAAAACCCAACGATAACTAGACCCCCATTTTTTTTGATCCTTTGAAACCGTCCAAGGACTTTGCCATTGCGCATTGAGGCCCATTTGCAGGCCAAAGGAGTTGCGCTGTTGTAAGTTAGCCAATGAGCGATTGATCTGAGTAGAGTCTATGAGGCCGCCATAAAAGAAGGCGTCGGTCACTTGACGGCGCACGCCAGTGCTGTTGTAAGCGCCATAAGAATCAATTAAAAGGGATTGCTGCGCTTGGACATACTGCATACTGAGCAACAAAAAAACAAATAGATAGCGCATTAGGGTCTGATTTGAGTTTGTAGCTGAAGTTGTAATTGTAAGGCTAAAAAAGCATTTGCTTGCACCTGTTGTTGGATAGCGAGGCCTGTGCTCGGATCGGTTGTGGCAAAGGTAGCCGCCACAACTACTTCATTGAGGTTTTGGAGGTCTGCAACCAAACCTGGCGGCAAAACGATTTTAATTTTACTTTTCTTCTTGAGCAAACCATCCAATGGATCAATTTGTCCGAGAGCAGCAGAAGCCAACTGCGCGTCCGCAATGACCGTATGCAAAATTTGTCCGTCTTTCATGAAATACAACACGAGATCACAAGCCAAAGGAAAGGCGTTTGTGGCGTCGAGCACAACGGTTGCGCCAGTTACATGGGTTTTGCTGAGGTCTTGGGCCAAATTGAGCGCAAAAGTGTCTTGCAAAGTGAGGCCATCGGCACTCAGGGCCATCGGCATTTGCGCCGATATTTTGAGGCGCAAGTGGCTGTTGGCAAAGGCTTCGTCGTGCCCTGCAGCAGTATTGCCCCAAGGATTGGGTTGGAGTTGGTAGCTGATATTTTGAAAAGCTCCGAGATTTTCAAGATAACTTTTGATGTTGCTGTTGTTTTGGTCAAAATGGAGGTTGAGCGTGCTGGGCTGTAGGGTGTTCCAGTTACCAACCGCCGGCGACAAATAAACATTAGGGCCAATACTTGGTGCCGATAAAGACACCAACTGCCCTTGCGTATTGCTTGCGCTCAATTGTTCAATTTGGGCACGCAAGGCCATTTTGAAACCGTTTTCTATTTGTAAATCTAAGCTAAGGTCGGGTAAAGCAATGCTGCCGCTTGTGATTTTAT
>JBIKZM010000171.1:0-4037 GCA_044354735.1 Crocinitomicaceae bacterium | reverse complement strand
GCTCAGGCCGCCTTTGATAGTGACGCCCGGTATGTATTTCCAGTCGGTAGAAAAGTACGTGAGCCCAGCTGAACTGGCGTTGTAGGTTTGACCATTGTATTGAATGGTGTCTAGTGCGCCAATGCGTAAAATAGTATCACCGAGGTCGAGTACTTTTCTTTGAAAGTAGTCAATGCCTTTGTAACCATTGAGTACACCAGATAAATTGGCAAACCAATTGATGCGCTCGCCATTGTGTTCTACTTGTCCAAAAATTCCTGCGTAAGAAACAATACCATCGCGGTCTGCATTGAAAGTATTTTTGGCGATTTTGTCACCAACGCGCTGCATGGGGTCGGCATCATTGAAGTTGGCTGTGCTCACGAAGTAGTCTGCTCCTAAAAGGTTGGTGATGACTTGGTAATGGCGCCCTTCGTAATACCTGTAGTCTAAGCCGCCAGAAAAAGCAGTTTTTTTGGAATATTGGTAATTGAATTGCCCTAAGTAACCCAGCCAAAAATGGTTGTTCATGCTGGCCAATAAGATTTGGCTGGCTTTGATTTCGGTTGGCGAGTAAATGGGGTCGATGTTGGGAGTGCCAAAAAGTGAGTTCACTTGATTTTCGGTGATCATTTGATCCCAGTCAATATTTGAATTGCTGTCACGTAAAATTGCGGAGGAGTTAAAAATACTGGTGCCTCCGCCACGGCCAATGGATAAATAAGCGAGGTTAGAGATGTCTAGTTTGTCATTGACCGACCAGAAATCTTTGAGTGTAATTTGTGGTTTGTTGTAGAAATTTCTGCGTTCATTTAAAATTTCTCGTTCTCCGTTATCGTTTGTAACGTTGCCCCAATGTTGATTGTAGCGAATGCCCATGTCGTTGAGAAGGAGCGTGGAGTCAAAGGCAACACCTATGTTTTGTGAACGATTGGCATCCCAATATTGTATGCTTTGGTTATAGGAGCGTTGGCCATGCTTTTGTGGAGCGGCAAAGGCAGAAAGTGTGATGAGGTGTTTGTCTAGGCGTTTGGAAATCTTGGTGTAACCAAAAAATCCTTGTGTTGGTGTGCCGTCTACCCAGCCTTGTCCTTGCTTGTAGGATGCCGAAAAAGTAAGTCCCCAGCCTGATGGGGTCATACCTGTGTTGTATGAAAGTGAGCTGCGTAAAAAGTTACCTGTGGCATACTCTTGCTTGAAGCTCCCACCTTTTTTAGTACCGACTCCTTGCGTGATGATGTTAATGGTGCCGCCGATGGATGGCATGGCAATTTTGGTTGCGCCGAGCCCTCTTTGTACTTGCATTTGGGAGGTAATGGCATCGAGTCCAAACCAGTTGGACCAATAAACCGCGCCGTTTTCCATGTCATTGACCGGGACGCCGTCTATCATGACACCCACGTTGCGTTGGTCAAAACCACGCACATTGATGCGGGCATCGCCGTCGCCGCCGCCTTGGTTGGTGGCGTATACGCCTGCCGTACCGTTTAAAAGCATCGGTAAATCACGCGAAGCGAGTTCTTCATTGATTTTTTTGGTGTCGATTTTGGTGACGGCCACAGGTACGTTTTGGCCGCGAACTAAATTGCCTATAACGCGCACTTCGCGTTCTTCTTGGGTGGCACGAATGGTGAAATTCTGAATCAAAGACGCTTGATTAACTAGGATGTCGTAGCGCAGGGTATCGTTGAGCGGCAGTGAAAATACCAATTGGTATTTGCCATAAGGAATGTTGACTAGTTCGTAGGCGCCAAGATCGTTTGTTGCGACTCTTGTGACGGCTGTTTCTTGATTGAGCAATGTGATTTTGGCTCCCGCAACAGGGACGTCTCCAGGAGACATCATAGCTACACCACTGATTTTACCTTTCTGCTGAGCTATGGTAAGCCCAGGTAATGCTGCAAGCAGCACCAATAAGAGCAGGCGCATCTTAGCGGATAATAACTTTGTGTAGACTTTGCTCGCCAGAATTAGCTGTGAGGCGCAAGAAATAAACACCTTGGAAGTCGTTCAGATCGATTTCTACAACTTGCTGTGCGCTAGAAACGTTGAAGTCTTTGATGAGTTGGCCGAGCGCTGAAATTACTTGAATTTTACGCACATCGTTTTGTGTTTTGACAAAAACAAGACCATTGCTAGGGTTAGGGTATACACTTGGGCTCAGTTTGGTTTGCGTTGTTACACTAATTGAATTGCAGTCGCATACATGGGTGCCGAGTGAAGACCAATTGCCATCTAGAATTGGGTTGCCGCTGGTTCCGTAGATAATGTTGCCATTGGCATCGAGGCGGTTGATTACTGGCGGGATGCTGTCCCATTCTAGGAGGGGATCAAAAAATGAAGGATTTGCCGTTTGGCCTTTGAGGATAGTTGCTTTGCGAATGAGGCTGTGGTCTTTGGAGAGTAAAACGCCGAGTCCAGTGCTGTAAGGGAATTGTGTTGACCATGCGCCGTCGTTTCCAGATGATGTTCCGGTTTCGTTGGCAGGGTTTTCACCAATTTTACCAAACACATCTACAATCGCAAAACCAGTAACGTTGGTTGCATTGATAACAGCCGTAGCGCTTGAAGGTAATGTGCCTTTCGCTAATAAAAGGGCGTCATTGCCATTCCAGTACCAAGCATTGGATACGTTGTAGTCTGGGCAGAAAAAACCGTCTGCTTTCGCTTGGAGGGAATCCCAAACTGGAGCTTCTTGCCCTGTGCCCAGCGGGTCTAGTTTTTGAAGCACACCTACAAAAACACCTTTGGCAGGTACAGTACCTGAAAGTTGAATTGAGTTGGATACCGTTGCTGTTGTAGCACCATTTGAATAACGGCTCACAAAATACCCAGACAAATTGATGGGGTTATTGGTCGGGTTGTAAATTTCTAATGCTTTGTTGTTGGACCAACCTTCCACATATTCAGAAATGAAAAGTTCGTTACAATTGTTTTGGGCGCTCGCGCCTAAAAACAAAAAGAAAGATAAAAAAAGTAGTGCTTGCTTCATGATGTTAAGTTTAAGTCAACTGACAATCAGCTTGATGTTAATGAATTCTTTATTATGGTTTCAGCACAAATAATGCGTCAAGGATGACATAAAAAAGGTTGTACAAATTTAAGGATTTTTGATTCAAATATGCAATAGTTGAATAAAATTGACATGATTTCTTTGTGAAGAAGATGTGAACAGCAGATTACTATCGATTTCTGTGTAATTTTAGGATTCAATTTTTCAAATAAAAGCTCCTTTCATGAAGACGCTACTTTATCTTTTTATTTTCACTTTTCTTCAAATCACTTTGTTTGCTCAAAACTTAAGCGTAGAGCGGATTTGGCGCAATTATGAATTCAGTGCCAAAGGGGGGAGTTCTTATCAGATGATGAATGACGGCGAGCATTGCGTTTCGCTCAGTGAACAAGGCGATATTTTGTCTAACTCAATTGTCATTCAGGGAAATGAACAACAAAAAGTGCTTGTACCAAAAGAAAAGTTGGTTTGGAATGGCAACCCCATCTCAATAGCAAGTTTCGAGTTGAATGCTACTGAAGATAAGATATTGCTCTGGACAGCTCCAAAAGCAATTTATCGCCGCAGTTTTGAAGCATTTTACTTTTTATTTGACCTCAACTCCCAAAAGCTAGAAGCGCTCGATGCCGAACACGCACCTCAGACCTTAGCTGAATATAGTCCGGACGGTAAAAAAGTATCCTTTATCCATGGAAATGACATTTTCATCAAAGATTTAGCGACAGGTAAAGTGCGCAAAGTGACCGAAGACGGCAAGCGCAATAAAATCATCAACGGGACCACCGATTGGGTCTATGAAGAAGAATTTGCCATCACCAAAGCCTATGGTTGGTCTCCAGATAGTAGATATATAGCGTTTTTAAAGTTTGACGAGCGCGAGGTGCCAGAATTTCAGATGGCGATGTATGGCGATTTATACCCAGAGCAATACAAATACAAGTACCCAAAAGCAGGGGAGGTCAATAGCAAGGTGACATTAAATATGTTAGATGTCAAAAGCGCCAAAATTCAAAAAATCGATTTAGGGGCTTATGAATATATCCCG
>JBIKZM010000170.1:0-4079 GCA_044354735.1 Crocinitomicaceae bacterium | reverse complement strand
GGCTTGCATCAGGATGAGCTTTCTGATATAGCCGTTGGTAGCGCCAATGGCTTTGAGCGTGCCGTAGTCTTTGATGCGGTCAATAGCGGCAGAGTAGAGGGTGAGCCCGATGATAATGAAGCCTGAAATGAGGGCAAAAATGATGAGCGTGCCAAAAGAAAAGGCAATTCCGCTCGACTTAAGAACGGTCAGGATGGTTTGGTTTTTGAATTCGGTGGGCATCCAAGCCTTGACACCCGGAATATTGGCGTTGATCAACTTCACGACCTTTTCCATATTTTGGGTCTTGTCTACTTCTACTAAAAATGCAGAGGTTTTTGAACCCGAAACATTGCCCAAGAAACGTGCGCGGTCTATGGTGGTGTAGGAAATGAGGCCGCCTCCAAATGAGCGCGCACCTTTCGTAAGTGCTCCAATGCGCACTTGTTTGTTGTTGAGTTCAAAGTAGTCCCCTTTTTTGGGGTTGCCGAGTGCTTTGAAATCAAAAAAGTCTACCGAAACAGCGCCGTCTGAAATCAGGTCTTGGGGCTCGCCGTCAAAGAAAATGCCCTGCTGAATACCGTTGAACTCTGGCAGCTCTACACCCACAATACTGAGGCCAGCAGCCGTGCCGTCGGGGAAACGTGCCGCACCACTTGCAATCACAAACTGATGCGCTTTTTTGATGTGTGGTAAACTTTCCATTTCAAAACCCAAGCGCACGTCTATAGGTGCAAGCGCATTGACGTTCTCCGTTTTGTTGTCGGTAACCCAAATATAACCATCATTGACACGCACAAAATAGCACATGGCGTTGGTCAGAAAGGTAAAGATGCCCGTTTGCTGCCCTACCAAAAAGATAGAGATAATGACACCAAACAAAGCGCCAACACTCTTGGGTTTGTCGAATTTGATGAATTTAAGGGCGGTGCGCAGTAATTGCATAACTTACAAAGAAATGATGCATTCTACTCTGCTGCCAATCAACACTGCCTCTGGTTGGTCTATGCGCACGCGCACTTCTCTGACCCGGCGGTCCTCGAGATTGTCGGCGCGGTCATTGAAGATTGATTTTTTAGACAAAAACGGAGCGCAATATACAACAGTTCCGGAGCTGAGTTTTTCTTTGGTTCCTTGGATATTGATCTGCACGCGCTGGCCTTTTTTGACTTTCATAGCAAATAACTCATCGACTTCAGTGGTGGCCATGAGGTCACCTTCAGGTGCAAAATCGGCGAGCTTACTGCCAATGCCAACAGCTTGCCCTAGTTTCACATCCCAGTTCAAGACCATGCCGTCTGCCGGTGCATAGATATTCTTTTTATCGAGGAGTTTTTGCGCGTAATTGCGTTCGGTCTGTACTTCTCCGATAGAAGCCTGAGCCTCTGCCAAATCTGCCTTTGCGATTGCGAGGTCTGCTCTTAAATTGGTGTAGATACTTTCAGAGTCAAAAGCTGCTTTTTGCGTACCTGCTTGCGCATCGGCCAAGCGGCGATCGCGTTTGCGCTCGGTGTCAGCCAAACTGATTTTGAGTTCGATGGCTGCAATTTTAGCTTCCAAACTTTTGACGCGCTGCTGACGGGTGGCCAGGCGGGCATCGCTTTGCTGAATTTGTGCTGCGTCTACGCTTTGGTCTAAGGTGAGTAGGAGCGTGCCTTTTTTGACTATTTGGCCTTCTTGCACATGAATTTGCACAATTTTACCCGCACTTTCCGCACCGAGTGGGCTAATTTTACCGGCCGGCTCAATGCGCGCAATGCCAATGATTTGCTCAATTTTGTCAACCTTGTATTTTTCAACTTTGACTTTCTTTTCTTCTTTGCCACCACAAGAGTTGAGGGCGAGTAAAAGTATGACGGGGGTGAGAATTTTCAAATACATATCAATGAATAGCTAATTTTTGTGAAAGGTCTTGTTTGTTGATTTCTTTGGCAAATCCGGCTTCTACTTCAATAATGCGGTCTGCGTATTGAATGAGTCGGGGGTCATGGGTAACTACACACACGGCTTTGCCCTTGCGTGCGAGGTTCACGAGTTCTTGCATGACCGTAGAGATAGAATTGGCATCTAGTGAGGCAGTAGGTTCGTCGCAAAGTACTAATTGTGGGTCTGTAACTAAAGCACGGGCAATCGCCACGCGTTGTTGTTGCCCCCCAGAAAGTTGTTTGGGCAAACTGCTTTTGCGGTCGAGCATGCCGACAAGTTCCAGGGCGGCTAACGCTTTTTGCTTGGCCTCAGCTCTTGGCAGTTTCTTGAGCTGAAGGGGCATCATGACGTTGTCTAGGGCGTTGAGCGGCGCAATCAGGTTGAAACTCTGAAAAACGAAGCCAATAGTATGCAAACGCAGTGCGGCGAGTTCGTTTTGGTTGAGTTCGTTCACAAATTGGTCCTTGACCCAGAGCTGCCCATATGAAGGGTAAATGACACAACCCAACAAAGAGAGCAGGGTGGTTTTTCCAGAGCCAGAGGGTCCAATAATGAGCAAGAGCTCGCCTGCACGGATTTCTAAATCGACAGGCTGCAGCGCTACAATTGTTTGGTCGCCGACTTGGTATTCTTTGCCTACGCCGGCAAGTTTGGCTATCGGATTCATGAGAATTTAAGTAAGCGTTTGATCCAGCCCATTTTTGTGGTGGTATAAGGTGGATACTTCAAAGGTACCTCAAATAAGCGGGGTTTTTCGAAAACAGATTTGCGATGCGAAAATGTTTCAAAACCTGCCTTGCCGTGGTAGCTTCCTGTTCCGCTCTGCCCAACACCTCCGAATGGCAAATTCGGGTTGGTAATGTGCATAATGGCATCATTGATGCAGCCTCCACCAAAAGAAAGTTGCCCAAGCCAAGCTGCTTGTTCTGCTTTGTCATTGGAAAACAAATAAGCCGATAATGGTTTTTCGTGGTCTTGAATGTAGCTGAGCGCGTCTTCAAAATGAGTGTAAGGAAGCAAAGGAAGAATTGGACCGAAGATTTCTTCCTGCATGATGGGATCTTCTAAACTAATGTCTCTGAGGAGCGTTGGTTCTATGGTTCGGGTATTTCGATCGACCTTTCCTCCGCATGAAACTTTTTCTTTTTGAATGAGTTGCTCCAAACGCGCTAAATTCCGTTCATTGATGATTTGCACGTAGTTTTTGTTTGCTAAAGTGTATTGATTTTTTTCAATTTCTTGTTGCAATAAAACCAGGCATTCTTGGTAAATGCTTTCATGGACAAAAACGTAGTCAGGCGCAATGCAAGTTTGCCCAGCGTTCAAGAATTTGGCCCAAACCAAGCGCTTGATGGCGGTTGGCAAGTCGGCGCTTTGTGATATGATGGCCGGGCTTTTGCCACCGAGTTCGAGGGTTACGGGGGTGAGGTGCTTGGCCGCAGCTTGGTATACAATGCGCCCAACGGCAGGGCTACCTGTAAAAAAGATTTTGTCAAAACGCTCTGAGAGCAAGGCAGTGGTTTCTTCTACGCCACCCAATACCACCGTAAATAGACGCGGGTCAAAGTATTGCGCTACCAGGTCTGCCATGCACTGCGCGCTGTTGGCGGCAAGTTCAGAGGGCTTTAAGATGACGGTATTGCCAGCTGCCAGCGCCGCAATTGCGGGGGCAAAAGACAACTGAATAGGGTAGTTCCAGGCGCCAATCACCAAACATTGCCCAAAAGGTTCAGCAACAGTAAAAGATTTGCCTGGCAAATTGACCAAATTGGTTTTCACTTTCTGAGCTTTCATCCATTTGGGTAAAGCGCCAATTGCTTCGTCGATGTCTTTGATGAGGATTGCCCATTCAGTCAAGAAAGCTTCGTGCTCAGACTTCTGAAAATCGGCATGCACTGCCGCATAAATCTTAGCTTCGTTTTCTTGGAGCAACTGCTTGAAGCGCTGCAAAGTACTTTTGCGCGCGGCGAGCGTTTTGGTATGTTGGGCCTTGAAATAGCTGCGTTGATTGGCGAGTAGGTCGGAGAAATGCATGTCTGTAAGTTTGAACTAAAGTTAAAACACCTCAAGTACAAAAGGGTTTAAATTTCATATATTTGATAAAAAAAATTTTTCATGGAAGACCAGCCCAATAACCCGCTGCACGGTGTCAAATTAGCCGATATGCTTGATGC
>JBIKZM010000169.1:0-4083 GCA_044354735.1 Crocinitomicaceae bacterium | reverse complement strand
CCTGTTGTTTGAATAGTCGTCGAACTAGAAGAAGGCATTGTTTGAATGGTCGTGGTAGCATCTGAATAAACCGCCGCATCATTCGGACGATACACCACTGCTTCTTGTATCACACCGTGGGTGGGTTCTTGGCCAATCAATTGCAGTTTGCCTTTTCCTTTTTTGAAAATAATGCGGGCCGTGATGTCATAAGGTGCATCGATCATGAAGTTTTTGTCGATATCAGGTGTCTTGCCATCGGCAAAAATGACTTTGACGGCATAGCTGCCATTTTTGATTTGCCCCACTTGAACGTTTGTTTCGGGTTTAGAATTCTGGCGAATGCCATTCAAGACGACATAAAATTGCTGGCCATTGTTGTTGAAAATACTGAGGTTACTTTGTGCGAAAAGCGCAAGATTCGACAAAAGCAGTATAAGAAGTAGGCTTGTTTTCATTGAAATCAATTTTTTGTCAAAGAAAACGAAAAAATTGAAAGCATACAAAAACTCAGACCCACGCTTTTTTCTAACTTCGTAGGCATGAATTATGTCATTGTCGATGTTGAAACTACAGGTGGCCACACCAAAGACTCCAAAATCACGGAGCTCGCCATGTACAAACACGACGGCAAACAAGTCATAGATCATTTTCAGAGCCTTGTAGATCCCGAACAAGCCATTCCGGAGTTTATTGTGCGCCTCACCGGCATTACCGACAAAATGGTGGCCGGGGCCCCCAAATTTTACGAGATCGCCAAGCAAATCATTGCGTTTTGTGAAGGCTGTACTTTTGTAGCGCATAATGTGGCTTTTGACTACGGCATGTTCAAGAGCGAATTCAAGCGCTTAGGTTATGAATTCCGAATGCCGCAACTTTGCACTGTAAGGGCTGCGCGCATTGTATTGCCGGGCCATGTATCTTACAGTTTGGGTAAAATCTGTGCAGACCTCGACATACCCAATGCAGCTAGGCACCGCGCCGACGGCGATGCAAAGGCAACAGCCCAGCTCTTCACCATTTTAATTGAAACCGATAAAAATCAGCTCCAAACGTTTGTTCAAGACGTAGTGAACCCCAAATCAGTACATCCGAACCTCAGTCTAGAGAGCATCGAAGAGTTACCCAACAAAACAGGCATCTACAAACTATACAACGAGTTCAATCAACTCATTTATGTAGGCAAGAGCATTCATATCAAAAAGCGCATCGAACAACACCTGCGCAACCACAAAACAGCCAAAGGGCTCAAAATGATCCAAGATATTTGCCGGGTAGAATACGAACTCACCGGCTCAGAACTTATCGCCATGTTGCTCGAATCCAACCTCATCAAAGAACACAAGCCCATTTACAACCGCAAGCTGCGCAAAAGCTTATTTCCTTTTGGGCTCTACGATCAGCAAGATTTCGATGGTTACATTAGGCTCAAAATAGAAAGTACTGCCAAAAAAGACGAAGAACCACTGCTTCAATTTACCTCCAAAAAGGAAGCGCAGTCGTATCTTGAATTCATGGCCACCAAACTTGAATTGTGTCAGAAACTTTGCTACCTCTACCCTACGCAAAGCGCTTGCTTCCATTACACCATTCAGCAATGCAAAGGCGCTTGTGTGCAAGAAGAAGACCCCGAGGCCTACAACAGTAGGGTTCAGCAATACATCGACCAACTACAGTTCAATGGCGACACCTTCTTTTTGGTAGACAAAGGTCGAAATAAAGGAGAAAAAAGCTTGGTTTGGATAGAAAATGGCATTTACAGAGGTTTTGGTTATGCCCCGTTTCATTTCCATGGCAAAGAACCACTGTTCTGGGCGCGCTACATCAATGTAGAAAAAGAAAACCGCGATAGCAAAACTATTGTTCATCAGTTCATGCGCAAACCCACTGGGCAAAAACGCATCGACCTCAATTCAAGCGTTCAATGAGTACTGCCCCAACAGGAAAACTAACTTTTCTAGGTTCGGGCACCTCTCAAGGTGTTCCGGTCATTGCCTGTACTTGCCCAACTTGCAACTCCACTGACTCCAAAGACCAACGCCTGCGCGCAAGTGTTTTGCTTGAATTTCCAGAACTCACTATTGCAATAGATGCCGGCCCCGATTTCAGACAACAAATGCTGCGTGCCAAAGTAAAGCACCTCGACGCTATTCTTCTGACCCACGAACACAAAGACCACATTGCAGGTCTGGACGATATCCGCGCCTTCAATTACCACCTGAAAGCCGATTTCCCCATTTACTGCACGCCTAAAGTAGAAATCGCACTCAAACGCGAATTTTACTATGCTTTTGAGGTCAATCCCTATCCTGGAGTGCCCCGTTTTGAAATCCGCCATTTGGAAGTTGAGCGCTTTCAGATTGGCAGCTACACCATTGATGCCATTGAAGTTTGGCACCAAGAAATGCAAGTGTTGGGTTTTCGTTTTGGCAAGTTGGCCTACATCACAGATGCCAAAACCATTAGTGTTCTTGAGAAATCTAAACTTCAAGACTTAGACATCCTGATCATCAATGCGCTACACCAATATCCGCATCCTTCGCATTTCAATTTAGCCGAAGCGTTGGATTTCATCAATGAAATCAAGCCCAAACAAAGCTTCCTGACCCATATTTCACATCTGTTCGGCTTGCATGAGCAGATCAACGAAACGCTGCCCGAAAATGTGCAGTTAGCCTACGACGGACTGGTGCTCAGTTTCAATTATTCAGCTTAATTTTACCGCATGTCTAAACCAGATTTAATTGACATCGAGGCACTCATCAAAAGCAAAAACCCACGTTTGCTCAGGTGGCTGCCGCGCTTTGTCATTTCATTCTTGAAACGCAAACTACACCAAGAAGAAATCAATTCGTTTTTGACAGCCTACGGTCATCTCCAAGACCACGCATTTTGCGAAGCCATCATCCACTATTTTGAAATTGAGATTGAAATCATTGGGCTAGAAAATATTCCTGAGACCGGCGGGGCTATTCTCGCCTTGAACCATCCACTAGGTGGCATGGACGGTGTTGCACTCATTCACGCACTCAGAGACAAGCGACCTGATGTCGTGTTAATAGTCAATGATTTGTTGCTCAATATCAAGCAACTCTCTCACTTATTTGTGGGTATCAATAAATTTGGACGCAACGACGGCGGGGTGCGGCAAAATATCAGCAGCGCCTTTGAAAAAGAACAAGCCGTGATTATTTTCCCTGCGGGAATGGTAACGCGCATTCATTATGGTCAAATTGTTGAGGCCGAATGGAAAAAAACATTTGTCAGCTATGCCCGCCAGCTACAGCGGCCGATTATTCCAATTTATATCGACGGGCGCTTGTCCAACGCATTTTATAGAATCAATCGTTGGCGCAAACGCATTGGCATCAAAGCGAATATCGAAATGTTCTTGCTCGCAGACGAAATGTATAAGCAGAAAAAAGGCAAAATTACTTTTGTGGTAGGTGCTGCCCTCACCCCACAACAACTTCCTAAAGAACTCAATGACTACGCCGCCGCCAATTGGGTAAAAAATCATGTCTACAGCCTAAAACCAACCGATGAAAACAATCATTGAACCTATTGACCGCAATTTATTGCGCCAAGAATTGAATAGCGAACGGTTTTTGCGCACCACGCGCAAAGGCGGTAACGAAATTTACCGCGTCAACGCCGAAAATTCACCGGGCGTTTTACAAGAAATCGGGCGTTTGCGCGAACTCACCTTTAGAGCTGCGGGCGGCGGCACAGGCGAAGCAATTGACCTAGACGCGCATGATTTCGGACCCTATGCCTATGACCAACTCATTGTTTGGTCGGTAGAAGATCAAGAAATCATCGGCGGCTACCGCTACAAAATCTGCGCAGAAGCCAAAGATGAAAACGGTGCTTTTCAGTTGTCTACGACACACTATTTTGAATTCAGTGACTTATTCAAAACCGACTTTTTACCCTATACTATTGAGCTAGGCAGAAGCTGGGTGCAGCCCAATTTTCAGCCTAATGTGAATCCCAAAAAAGGTTTGTTTGCACTCGATAACATCTGGGATGGCCTCGGTGCCCTCATTCGCTATTACCCTCAAATCAAGTATTTCTTTGGAAAAGTAACGATGTATCCGGACT
>JBIKZM010000168.1:0-4094 GCA_044354735.1 Crocinitomicaceae bacterium | reverse complement strand
ATTGAACATTGCTGCCCAAAGTACTGCTTGAAAAGGGGTGAGTACTTTTGTTGAAACTACGGTTGCAATAGAGTTGGCCGCATCGTGAAACCCATTGACGAGGTCAAAAAGTAGCGCGATGCCTATAACAATAAGTAATAATGTAAACATCTATTTGTCTTTAATGATGGTTGCTATCAATTAAGCGTATTTCACAACGATAGATTCGATGACGTTACCAGCATCTTCACATTTATCAGTAGCGGTTTCCATAACCATGTACAACTCGCGTCGCTTGATCAATTCTTTAGCATCGACATCCGAATTAAATAATTGCTCAATACTCATGTCAAATAAGTCATCTGCGTTGTTTTCAATGCTATTGATTTTAATGACGCATTCGATGATTTTCTGTGTGTTTTTGAGGTTGCGCAACTCCATGACAGCAGCTTTTACGGCAATAACGGCATCGTTAATTGCCGCCGCAGTTTTTTGGATACCTTGATCAGAGATAGGGTCAATTTTGTAGAAGTTGATTTTTTTACCCGATGCATAGATATAATCGGCGATATCGTCAAGAGCAGATGCCAACGCATGGATGTCTTCGCGGTCAAATGGCGTAATGAAGTTCTTGCCTAATTCGATGAATATCTCGTGGGTGATGTTATCGTTTAGATGCTCGATATCGCGCATTTCTTCAATGATTACAGCTCTTTTGTTGTAATCTGCTTCATGAACAACAATTAGTAGTTTTTGAGCAATGCTTTCGAGATTGTCACTGGCTTTTTCAAATAGTGAGTAAAAGACTTTGTCTTTGGGTAAGAAATAACTTAAAATACCGGCCATGTTTCTGAGATTTTGAAAGCAAATGTAGGTTGTTGCGGTGCCAATCTATATGTTATTTCAGTTTGTTAACGTAAACATAACACAACAAAAAAAGGGCAACCGTGGCTGCCCTTTTGCTTCATGTGATGAGAATACTTACTTTGCTGCAGCAAATTTAGCAGCAACGACGTCCCAATTAATGACATTAAAAAATGCATTGATGTAGTCTGGACGACGGTTTTGGTAGTGGAGGTAGTAGGCGTGTTCCCAGACGTCTAGGCCAAGAAGTGGCGCGCCGTTGCAACCTTCGCCCATCAATGGGTTGTCTTGGTTAGCTGTAGAGCAAACTTCGAGTGCGCCATTGGTAACGCACAACCAAGCCCAGCCTGAACCAAAGCGTGTGGTGGCTGCTTTGGCGAATTCGTTTTTGAATGCTTCAAAAGAACCAAAAGCCGCGTCGATAGCTGCTGCAAGCTCTCCAGTTGGGTTGCCGCCAGCGTTAGGCGCCATGGTTTCCCAGAAAAGGTTGTGGTTCCAGAAGCCACCGCCGTTGTTGCGCACGGCTGGTTTGTCTTTGCAATTCATTAAGATTTCTTCGATAGACAGGTTTTCCATATCGGTACCAGCAATAGCGTTATTGAGGTTTGTTGTATACGCTTGGTGGTGCTTAGAATGGTGGATCTCCATGGTGCGCGCATCGATGTGCGGTTCCAAAGCGTCGTATGAATAAGGTAAAGCGGGAAGTTCAAAAGCCATTTTGATCTTGATTAAGAGTAAGTAATAAGTGAATTGAGCTATAAAATTACAACAAAATTCACGATGCATTGTTCTTGATGTATCTTTGTAACATGAATTCTGAGCGCCCGATTTCCGATTGGCTTCCTTTGTCACTAAAAGAAGCAGAAAAAAGAGGCTGGGATGCCTTCGATGTCATCCTCATCTCAGGCGACGCCTATGTTGATCATCCAAGTTTTGGCACTGCAGTTATTGGCCGTATTATTGAAAGCGAAGGATTCCGCATCGGTATCGTTGCACAACCTAACTGGAAAGACGACCTCCGCGACTTCAAAAAACTTGGCAAACCCAAATACTTTTTTGGCGTTACGGCTGGCTGCATGGACTCCATGGTCAATCACTACACCGCCAACAAGCGCCTGCGTTCTACAGATGCCTACACCCCCGGTGGTCAGGCTGGATTTCGGCCAGACTACGCCAGCAGCGTATATAGCACTATTTTAAAAGACCTCTTCCCGGACGTCCCAGTCCTATTGGGCGGCATTGAAGCATCTTTGCGTCGCGTAAGTCATTACGATTACTGGAAAGACCAACTCATGCCTTCCATTCTCGTCGATGCCAAAGCAGATTTACTCGTTTATGGCATGGGCGAACAGCCCTTGCGCACTTTGCTTCGCCTGCTCAAAAGAGGTGTGCCGTTTGAGCAAGCCAAAACCATCAATCAGGTAGCTTTCTTGCAAGACGCTACAGCAGATTTACCCAAAAATAAAAACTGGGAAACCGTCGAACTCGCCAGCCATGAGGTTTGCTTGCAAGACAAACTCAAATATGCTGCTAACTTTAAAATTGTTGAAGTAGAGTCTAATAAATGGGCTGCCAATCGCATTACCCAGCAAGTTGGCGCCCAAACTTTAGTGATCAATCCGCCGTTCAAAACCATGACCGAAAAGGAAATGGACGGCTCCTATGATTTGCCGTACACGAGGTTGCCGCATCCCAAATACAAAAAGCGTGGTGCCATTCCCGCCTACGACATGATCAAATTCTCGGTCAATACCCACCGCGGTTGTTTTGGAGGCTGCAGTTTCTGCACCATTTCTGCCCACCAAGGCAAGTTCATTGCTTCGCGCAGTGAAAAGTCTATTTTGAAAGAAGTAGAAGAACTCACCAAGCATCCAGAATTCAAAGGCTACCTCTCCGATATCGGCGGGCCATCTGCCAACATGTACCGCATGAAAGGCAAAGACGAAGCCATTTGCGCAAAGTGTGTTTCGCCGAGTTGTATCCACCCAGTGATCTGTCATAATCTGGATACTTCTCACAAACAAATGACCGACCTCTATCGCAAAATCGACAAATTTCCAGGCGTCAAAAAAGCTTTTGTTGGTTCAGGTATCCGCTATGATTTACTTGTCGATGACTTCAACAAAAACAACGAAGACGGCAACCACGATGAATATATCGAGCAAGTCATTACGCGCCATGTATCGGGCCGTCTCAAAGTAGCTCCCGAGCACACCTCAGACGCCACGCTTAAAGTGATGCGCAAGCCCTCGTTTCAGTATTTCCACAAATTCAAAGAAAAATACGACCGCTTATCTGCCAAACACGGCCTCAAACAGCAACTTATTCCATATTTTATTTCCTCGCATCCTGGCTGTGAAGAAATCGATATGGCCAACCTCGCCGCCGAAACCAAAGACATGGGCTTTCAGTTAGAGCAAGTACAAGATTTTACCCCAACCCCAATGACGGTGGCAGAGGTCATCTACTACACGGGCGTGCATCCCTACACGCTCAAGCCCATAAATACAGTCAAAACAAAAGAGGAGAAGCTCAACCAAAACCGCTATTTCTTTTGGTATAAAAAAGAAAACAAAGACTGGATCCGTCAGCGCCTGCAAAAGGCCAAGCGCCCAGACCTGCTCGAAAAACTCCTCGACACCCCCCCAACTCAAGAAGCAACTGTTCCGAAATGGCTTGCTGACAAAAGAAAAAAAATATAGTTTTTTAAAAACGGTTCAACTTTTTTCAAATGAAAATTTCCGACATTCTTCCACTTGCGTTCCTATTCCCGCTGTCCTTATTTGCACAAGAACCTACTGAAGCAACAACCGATGAAGAATACGCCGAACCCATCAGCACTTTCTCCTCCACGCGTGTCATCAACGGACACTCAGTTGAGACCCTCAGCAAAGGCACCTACGAATTTCGCATTGAGCACCGTTTTGGCGACATCTCTGGCGTGAATGGGGGTGTTCAACAGATGTTTGGCTTTGACAACCTTTCCGACATGCGCATTGCTTTAGAATATGGCATCACGGACCAACTCATGGTGGGTTTTGGCCGTTCCAAAGGCACTGGCGCGCCTTATCGGTCTTTGGTAGATGGCTTTGTCAAATACAAAGTAATTGGCCAAGAGCCGAAGAAATCGCCGATAAGCATAACAGCTGTTGCGGGTTCGAGTTTCACCTACATGACAGCCTCCCAAGACGAAGGTGTCGTGACACACTTCCCTAAAGCCGTGCACCGGCTCAACTACTTTGCCCAAGTAA
>JBIKZM010000013.1:0-12586 GCA_044354735.1 Crocinitomicaceae bacterium | reverse complement strand
TGGGTATAGGATTGAACTATTTTTTGTTCTTGACCATTGAGTTCGCCTTCTAGACTGCCAATTGCTAATTTTTCAAAAGGATGACCTTCTTCGTTTTTGTAAATTTCTAAATCTTGCAGTAAAGGATGTGAAAATTTTGTAGAGTCAATTTGGATTGTTGGTGAAATCAAAGTAGGATAAGCTTCTAAATCCAAAGCTAAATCTGGATTTTCTAGTACGAGCGCCTCGAGCTCCGTCTTTTCAGCAGGGCTTAAGGTTCCCTCGTGATAAGTGAGTATCAAATGTGCGATATGTGCTTCAGTATACTTCATATCAGTACCTCCATTTTTCCGATGTATTGTTTTAAAAAGCGACGGGCGCGAAAGATATAGACTTTGACTTGGTCTACAGATATGTGAGTGAGCTCAGCAATTTCTTGATAGCTGTAACCTTCGTAATCGCGCAGTGTAAGCACCATGCGCTGGATTTCGGTGAGTTGGGCAACGCCTTCGTTGATGAGTTGTTGAACATCGTGAGCCACACCTGCATCTTGCACGGGGTCGGGTAAGGAGTTCAGATGCTGGTATTGCAATTGCTGACGGCGCGAGCGATCGATTTGTAAATTGACGATGGTCCGAAAGAGATAGGATTTGACGCGCTGGTAATCGACGGTATCTACACGCACCCAAAGGCGCTCAAAGGCATCTTGGACGTAATCTTGCGCGAGATCGGGGTCACCTACATTTTTCAATGCAAAGCGATAAAGCCGGTCTGCGAATTCCTTCACACATTCGTTATATTGCAGAACAGTCATAAAACAGCGCTAAGACGAAGTGCCTTCACAAAAGTTACACCAAACTATTCGGATTTTGCTTCTGCCTTATATTTTTGACTGTACTTGATGTAGAGTTGCTCCTGAAAATTACGCGTTGAAACAAATTTTCCGTCAACTAAAATGGTGGTGAGTTGGTTGCTACGCATATCTAGCGCGGGGCCCTTGGAGACAAAAAATGTAGCTTTTTTACCAGACTCTAAGGTGCCGTAATCTTTGTCAATACCCATGATCTGACATACGCTCAGTGAAATCGCTTTCAAGGCCTCCTCTTCGCTCAATCCGTATGCCATTGTTGTACCTGCTTGAAAGGGTAAATTTCTGGTATTCATGGGCTGCATGTCTCCGTCGTTTTGTATGCAAAACGCGATGCCTTGTTGTTTGAGTAGCGCTGGCATTTGATAAGGTAAACAAGTCAGTTCATCTTCGCGTTGCGGGAGGCTGTGGACACGCGATAACATGACCGGGATTTTGGAGTCGCGGAGTTTGGCGCCAACTAAATAAGCATCGTGGCCGCCGACAATTGCGGGGAAGGCCAATTGAAAAGCCGCTGCGAAGTCGATGACATCTACAATTTGCTGAATGTTATCGGCATGGATATACACGCGTTTTTGACCATTAAAGCAGGCTTTCATAGCTTCCAAACGAAGATCTGAAACTTGATCATCACGGTCTGTAGCATAGGTTTTGGCCAATTCAAAAAAGGAATATATATCGCGTTTTTGAGCTGCGTAATTTTTAGGATCATAGGGCCAATTGAGGTGAATGCCGTCGTCGGCCAAAACGGTGGCGTCTTCCCAGTTCCAGCCGCTGAGTTTCATGACCGCCGAACTGCCGGAGATCCAGCCACCACGAGGGGTAGCCTGCACCAATAAAACCCCGTTTGTGCGCACGGTCTCGACAACTTTTGATTCGACGTTAAAGGCAATTTGTGCCCTTATATGCGGATTCCAGTCGCCGACGTCATTGTAATCGCGTGTTGCGCGCACGGCATCAATTTCGGTTAAGCCAAGCGTATTGTTAGCAGATACCAAACCGGGATAAAAGTGCTGGCCGTTGCAATTGATGATGGTGTCCCATTCTTTATTGTTGAAAGTTTGGGTCAATGAATTTTTAACAAAGGCAATGCGGTCATTGACCACGCCAATCGCTGCCGACTCCACAATGTTGCCATTGCCGATGTGTGCTGTGCCGTGTAATAAAAGAATCCTTTGCGCAAGTGAGTTGAAACTCAAAAGCAATAGCAAGATAAAAATGGTCGCTTTCATGTTAGTGGGAATTTTCAGTTTCGGTAGCTTCTTCACCTAGGGTATCACAATGAAAATGCTTTTTGACTTTCTTTTGAGGGGCTTTGCTCGCTTCTCCTCTTTCATTTGCAGCAAGCATCAGGCTTAAAATACGCGTGCGCTCTTGTTCGATTTGCAGCTGTTTTTGAGCTTGCTCCTTTTCTTCGAAATAAACGACACCATCTACCATTGTAAGTGAAACGCGCGCTTCAATACTCAACGGATTGGCGGTCCAAAGCACTAAGTCGGCTGCTTTACCTGCTTTGACACTGCCCATTTGATCGTCTAGATGTAGGGTTTTGGCCGGATTGAGCGTCACGAGTTTCCAAGCCTGCTCTTCGGAAAGACCGCCGTATTTGATGGTTTTGGCCGCCTCCTGATTGAGTCTTCTGCCCATTTCGGCGTCGTCGGAGTTGATGCAAACCAATACACCTTGTTCGGTCATGAGCGCAGCATTATAAGGAATGGCGTCATTGACCTCGAATTTGTAGGCCCACCAATCTGAGAAAGTAGAGCCCGCCACGCCGTGTTTTTGCATTTTGTCAGCGACCTTGTACCCTTCGAGAATGTGTGTAAAGGTATTGATTCTAAAGCCCATGGAGTCTGCGACATGCATGAGCATATTGACCTCAGATTGAATGTAGGAGTGGCAAGTGATAAAACAGGTTGAGCGGAGGATCTCGGCCAATACCTCTAGCTCTAGATCTACCCTTGGCGCTACTTTTGTTTTGCCAGCTTTAAAGGCATCCCATTCTTTTTGATAGGCTTTGGCGCGGTAAAAACCATCGTAAAAAACTTGTTCTACACCCATGCGCGTTTGTGGAAAGCGTACCGTATTGAAATCGCCCCAATTGGCCTGCTTGACGTTTTCGCCGAGTGCACACTTGATAAATTTCGGTGCATTGGCAATGAGCATTTGGTCAGGGTTTACTCCCCATTTGAGCTTTATCAGTGCCGACTGACCTCCAATAGGGTTTGCAGAACCATGAAGCAACTGTGCTGCGGTGACGCCTCCGGCTAATTGGCGGTAAATATCGATGTCGTCTGGATTGACTACATCGGCAATTCTCACCTCGGCAGAAATAGCCTGCCCGCCTTCATTTACACCTCTTGAGATAGCAATATGAGAATGCTCATCGATGATGCCTGATGTGAGGTGTAGGCCCGTTGCGTCAATCACGCGAGCGCCTGCCGGAGCGGCCATGTTTTGACGACTCACCTGCTTGATTTTTCCGCCGACAACAAGTACATCTGCGCCTTTAATCACACCTTCTTTCTCGTTGGTCCAGACGGTGGCATTTTTGAAAATATAGGTTTGTTCTGCAGCATTTTCAGTTGTTCCGAAAGCCATGTTTGGGAACCAAACTTTTCCGTAAACAGTAGTGTCTGGCTTTATAGCGATTGGGGCAATTGATGGGGTCGTCTGTTGCTGGATGGCACTCCAATGAAACCATGCGCCTTTGGCATCAGTGCCATCGCCTTCGAGTACGAGGCCGTTTTTGAGCACTTTGGCATGCAGCTGAATCAGTTGTGAATTAGACGTAGACAAAGACAAAAACTGAATAGAAACATCTTGCTGCTTGAGCTGAATAGTGGCTTTGGTGCTCAAGGTATCGGAAGCGGTTTTAAAGCTGATCTTACCCTGGGGCTTTTCACTAGTGCCGGTCACTAGCAATTCGTAGTTATCTTCTGCAATTCGAAGTGAGTAGGTGCCAAGCAACTGAACCGAAGTGGCTGGTTTCCAAAAGCGCGCCTCACCTAAACTCCAGGTTTCTAACAATTGTGCTTCAAATGCAAAAGGATCGGCACTAAAAACTGAAAAACTTGCCCACTTACCCGTTTCAAGCGTGCCAACCTGAGTAGAAAGCCCCAGCCAGTTGGCAGGAACGGTAGTGAGCGCTGCCATCGCGTCTGTAGGCGAAAGCCCTCTGGAAATGACTTTGCGAAGGGCGGTCCAGAATTGATCCGCATTTTTGAGACCAAAAGAGGTGAATGCGATGTCTAGGCCTTCTTTTTTAAGTAGCTTGGCATTGCTTGGTGCCGTTTCCCAATGCTTGAGGTCCGACAACGGGATTTCACGGGCTAGATAGGGGTCATTGACCTCATACGCTTCAGGAAATACAAGCGGTAAAACCAATTTGATGCCTTTTGATTTCAATTCATTTGCAATTGCATATTCGTTGCCCGAACCGATGTAAAGAAAATTGGTTTTGAATTCGTTGGCTATTTTTTGAGCGCGCAAGATTTCCCATTTATCTTCAGTTTTGAAGATAGTGGGCAGATTGCGCTGGCTCTCCCACTCGGAAAGCGAAACCGAATAAGGCAAAAGTGCTTTATTCTTACTGTAATAATCAAGGTCATAGAGCGCTTGTCTTAACAGTGCAATAGCACCCATTTGCGAAGACGGATAGGTTTGATTGCTTCCCCCTTTTGAAAAAGAAAATACTTGTGCTGCTTTTGGCGCAAGTAATTGTTTGTCTACTTCTTTTTGGCCAAGCGCCACAAAAGCCGCGCTTCCGCGAACGACGCCATCCATGTGGTGCGTGAGGGCAAATCCAAAACCAGACTGCTGCAGCTGATCGCTGTTGTTTTCTATAACTTTATAGGCTGCAGACGCGTTCAATTCTGGATGCACTGCCTCATTCCAATAATAGGCTCCTTCTTTATTAGACGCTAATTGCGGACGCCAGCCGTTGTTTTTGAATGTAACGGGGTCAATGCCCACACTGCTGTACATATCGATAAAAGAAGGTACCAAGACTTTTCCTGTGTAATCTAACGCCACCGCGCCGTCTTGTTTGAGGTTCTTACCAACCTGAATGATTTTGCCGTTTTGCAGCAATAGATCGGCATCGGTAAGTGTTTGACCTGGCTTCACCATAATTGTGGCATGCTGTATCAATACAAATTTGGGCTCAGAGGCCTTGACGCCATTTTCAGGGCCAAACTGCGCAGACAATTCAAAAGAAAAGAATAGCGCAAATAGAAAAAAAAGTAGGTGCGTTTTCATAAGCCGTGAAAATACAAAATCTTCAAGGAATAGCGCGCTTTTGGAAATTAGATTAATAAACGTACTTGAGTGCTTCTCGTTTGGCAAGCCCCTCGAGACCCTCTTGCGCTACGACCTCTCGGACCCAATCTGGATTCCATTTGGAAACTTCGCGCAAAGACCAACCAATGGCCTTTTGCACAAAAAATTCTTTATTTTCCTTGAAGCTATGAATGTAGTACTGAAGCAATTCAAGGTTTGTTTCCTGTTTGAATTTAAGCTGGTGAATCAATAAAGAACGGTGCAACCAAAAATTAGAGGAGCTTTCCCATTCGGCCGCTCTTTTTGTGAATTCTTGAGCAAAGTGCTTTGCATAATGACCAACGACATGCGACACCAATAAATCGATGGTGTCCCACCAAGATTTTTGGGTGATTAAAAACTCAAGTTTTGGCAAATCTGAGACCGCCGCTCTTTTTTTGTAGTCAGAGAGCAGCGCATCTAAAGCAATGTACTGTAGCTCTCTTGCTTCGTGCTGCCAGCATTCGTCTATGAAATCCCAGCGCGCGGTGTCTGAAAGTTGGGACCAATCTTTTTTGAACGAGGTGAATATATTTTTTCGGGGGGCTGCTGTAACGCCAAGAAATAGAAAGCGGTTTTTCATGTAGGCCTCCATGGCAGGGGCGCATTCTGGATCTCTTACTCTTTCTAGCTCTGAGACAATTTGTTGTAACATTAGCTGCTGATTAAAAAAAATGGCAAATCATAAGCCGGGTTCTGTACCAATGGCTGCACGCAGCTTTGGTGTCTATCATTTATCTAGCACTGCACTCGCGCGCAGCGTCTATCGACCTACCCTCCGAGACGAGCGAGCAGCCCGTTCTGCTTGCGCAGACCTCGGTATATTTGGTCTTTCAGCTCGTAAGGTTTACCCTGCCTTGCACATCACTGCACAAGCGGTGAGCTCTTACCTCACCTTTTCACCTTTTCCTCGGCAAGCCGAGGTAGTTTGTTTTCTGTGGCACTTGCTGTATTGTAGCAATTCCTTGTTACAACCCTTCCCGTTAAGAAGTACAATGCTCTGCGCTGCCCGGACTTTCCTCTTTTCTAATGAAAAGCGATAGACTGATTTGCCGTTGTAAAGGTATTAAAGTTTAACGAGCTTTTTGACAGCTACGCCAGATGTGGCCTGAATACGCACCGTGTAGGTGCCATTGGGCAACTCTGAGATATCAAAATAACCCTGTAAAGCTGCGTTTTCATGGCGCAGTACAACGCAGCCTTTTACATCCATTATTTCTAAAAAATCAAAAGGCTTTGCAGCCTGAAAATAACACCAGTCTGCTGCTGGATTGGGATAAAATGAGATCTCAAATGAAGGCGCAGAAAGCCCAGCGTCTAAGCCAAGGTATATATCTTGGTATTCGATTGTAGGGGTTTGATTTTGACCAAAACCGCCAACGGTTGCGCGCACCAAACATTCTTTTTTGCCGGTAGTCCACCATTCGTATTCGGTGGTTACAAAGCTTGGCGGTGCAAACCAAGAACCTGTTCCGAAGAAAGTTTGGTAAATGGAGTCGTTTTCGGAGATGTCGTGGCGGATGCGCAAGGCATTGAAAGTACCTAGTGGCGTAGTGATACTTCCCCAACCGTCTACAACAGAAATACGCTCGCGGTGCTGAATAAATTTGATATCTGTTGCCGGATTGAGATCGATATAGGTATAGCCTCTTGAAGTGTAAGTGTCGTTGAATTGGAGTGGCAATTCGTAGCGTGTTTCAATGGTGTCTGACTTAAAAGGAACGCCCTGGCCTTGCACGTCTATGGAATAACCGATGCTATTGATTTGGGAATTGGTACGGCGCGTATATTGACTCAAATTAGAGAGCTCGATGGGTAAAAAAGCCGAGAATTGATCGATCGGTAAGTCGTCGGTGAGGTTGAAATAAGTGGCTTTATAGGGCGTGGACGCAATGGGGCCGTAAGTAGCGAGAATAAGCAACGAACCAAACCCAATTGGATTGTAGTCTACTAATGTTTGACTTTGAGCGGAGAGTTGTGAGAAGTCCCAGGTGGCATTGGGCCCTGTGTTTTGAAGATCAATGTTGAGGGGATTGGCTAAGCTCAAGCGAAGGGTGTCGCCAGCTGTGGCGAAGTCATTTACCTGAAGAGTAATTTGCGCCAAAACAGCGCTGGAAAAACCAAAGAATAAGCTAAAAATGAGTGTTTTCATAGGGTAGATTGTCATTCAAATTTAGGTTTTTTATTCGATAGATTGGTGCTAACTTTACCACATGTCGGGATTGGTTCAGGAATTTCTGCTATCGTGGGAAGCCGAGTTATTGCAACTTAGGGCCAATGACCCCTTGATTGACCTCTCCTCCACGGCTTTTTTACCTACTGAAGCCAATCTTTGGGCCGACAGCCCAACTAGCCGTCAAATGCTCAGAGAGCTCAGACGCATTGAACGCGAAAGGGGCGTCATCGCACTGGTGCACTTCGAAGGCTTACTCACATGGCAAAAAGGAGACAAAAGTATCCAAACCCCTGTTTTCTTAAGGGAGTGCAGTACGATCAACCACCAAACACAAAAAATTGACTTCGAAGAAAAAGGGTTTGTCAATCCGTATATCGGTGTCCTGCTTCAAAAGACTGGCGCAGCTGATATTGAATTCACAGACCTTACTACATACATTCAAGACTTACTTGATACAGGACTTTTTACGCATTATGAGGCGTGCACTGGCTTGGCTAATCTACATCCGCAACGCTATGAACTGCGCAAGGAATGGGAAGCACTCAATAAAGAAAATAGTTACTCAGCGGCACTGCATCAAATTATTGGCGATCCCCTCCTTCATTTGGAGCCCGTTAGCACTTGGAAAAAAAGTCAGATCAGTCCGCTAGACCCAGATCAACAAGCGGCCATAGACCAAATGGGCGAGGGTTCTTCCGTCATTTACGGTCCGCCAGGAACAGGCAAATCTGTGGTGCTGAGCAATCTGATTGGACAATTGATTTTCAACCAACAAAACGCGCTAGTTGTCGCAGACAAACCGGTTGCGATGCAAGTGCTACTCGGCAAATTAGCGCAGCATCAGCTCGATCAATGTTGTGTTTTTTTGAATGCCTCTCAAACAACTACCGGCTTTTACAAACAGCTCCAAACCCAATTTGAGCGCTTGCTTCAAGACAACCCCAAAAGCGAAGATTTTGAGCTCCAACAGCCATTTCTAGGTGCAGCATTTTGGGAACAGCGCAGGCAAATTGAACTTCAAACCACACTAAACTTCTCTGAACTACTTCAAGTTTTTGGACCTCCTACACAAACAAGTGCAAAACCGACCAAGCGCTGGCAACTTTGGTTAAGCAATGAAAATCTCCTCGAGCAATTGATGCCAAGCACGCGCGCAGTTTTACCTTTACTACAACCCTATTGGCAAAAAACAAATACCCTAAAGATCCATCAAGACTGGGACAATTGGCAAAAATGGAGCAGTTATTTACTGCAAAATCACGGAGTTCAAAACAGCAGCCAACTCGACCAATTGGTAGATCAAAGCTTGCGCTGTATTCAATTTGAAGGAAACCTTTATCAAACCTATAGCGAACTACTCGATCAGGAGCAAGCACTGCAACTCAAACGCCTCTACCAGTATCAGCAGCTTTGTACCCAAGAAGAACAGTTACTCCTTACACTTCAAGTCTGGAAACAAGTACCCACGCTGGGCGAATGGGCTATTTTGCAAGCGGCAGCAGTAGCTACAGGTTGGCTAGATAAACGAAAATGGAGAAAACTTCAAAAAACCTGGTTGCGTTTGCCTGGCCTCGATTTAAAACAACTAGAAACCCAACTCAAGAAATATTGGCAAAACCAAGTAAAAAGAGCGAATCTAAAAGAAAAATTTGCGCGTTTTGGGATTCAGAATTTAGATGAGGTGCTAGGGCTTCTTGTTCCGCTGCTCAAACAACACAATCCCACCCAATGGCAATGGTACCGTCAATTGAGTCGGGCAGAAATTCAGCAGCTTTGCCAAACGCATCAGTCTGCACATCAATTCCAACAACTTCATCATCAGCTCTTTACAAGCAAAGTGATCGATTTCTCAACGCTGAACCACACCATGAATATGGCGTTTTCTGCGCTCAACACGGACCTTCAGGTGCTTGAGGAGCTTCCCTTTGAACTTTGGGAGGGCCTAACAGATGTCATTGCTTTGCAACAAACTTTGCGAACTGAATTTTGGGCAGATCTCCGCCTCAATTACCCTGCGCTATATACCTGCTCTTCACAGCCAGTCACCGGCCTCATCGAAGCAGATTTGCAACAAGAAGAGCTCCAATGGCAACAGAATGCAGCAGCAATTCGAGCGGTTCAGCGTGCGCAATTCAAGCAATTACAAAAGTTGTTGACTGACCCCATCCAAAAGCTGAACAACGACCAGAAAGAACAACGCCAGCAATTGCGAAAAGGAAAGGCCGTTTTGGTCAAAGAAATGGCCAAAACAAGGCAGCACTTGAGCATAGCTCAACTTTTTGAAGGCCCAGCTGCGCCATGGCTCAGGGTTATTTTTCCGGTTTGGCTCTGTACGCCTACAACTTTGGCCAAATCACTCCCTATGCAACGCGAACTTTTTGATGTTGGTATTTTCGATGAAGCGAGTCAGTTGCCCTTGAGTCATGCCATTGGCGCCCTACAGCGCGCAGCCACAGTTGTTGTCGCGGGCGATCCGCAGCAGATGAGGCCGCAATCTTATTTCGGCCAAAGTGCGGAGGGCGTTGTAGACTTACTGCACCAAGCGGCGTTTTATTTGCCAAGTAAACACTTGCGGTACCATTACCGCAGCGAAGACCCTAGCCTCATTGCGTTCTCGAACAGACATTTTTACAATAATTTACTCATTGTTTGGCCCTCAAAAGACTCAGCTCACAATGGCGTTTTTGATCATTACATTGAGGCTGGACGCTACATCCAACAACAAAATAACGAAGAAGCAAAGGTACTTGCCCAACATTTACATGCGCTACTCCATTTATCGCAGACAATCGGTGTTGTGGCTTTTTCAGAAACCCAACTCAATTGCATCTACCAAGCATTGAATAGTACAGATCAGGTCCTGCTCGATGAGCGTATACAAGAGCGAAGTGCCTTTTTTCTGCCCTTAGAAAAAGTCCAAGGCGAGGAATGTGAAGTATTGCTCATCAGTTTTGGTTTCGCTAAAAACGATGCAGAGCAATTCAGCCTCAAACTAGGGCCAATGGCACAGGCTCAAAGTGGCAGACGCCTGAACGTACTGCTTACCCGGGCGCAAAAAGCATTGCATTTTTACAGCAGTATCCGCTCATCAGACTTTCCAATGAAACGGAGCGCAGCGACCAACAGGCTATGGGAATGGTTTGTGTTCCTGGAAAACACCGAAGTGCGGCAAATAACATACGATGCAAAAGAACGCCTGGCTTCGGCGCAAACCTACCCTACTTTTCTGAATTATTATCGGGTGTTGAAGCAGCGTGAGGCGCTTCCGTCTCGCGTTTAGGAACGGGGTCATGACCAAAACCTCCGCGCGGGTGGCAACTGGCAATTCGCTTTAAGCCTAGATAAGTTCCTTTAAACGGACCCCAAGTCCTGAGGGCTTCTACCATATAAGCCGAACAAGTTGGCGTATAGCGGCAACTCGGCGGAAAAATAGGTGAAATGACCCATTGATACATACGAACCATGAAAATAAGTGGGGCCGTTAAGACCTTGTAAAAAAGTTGCATTGGTCAAAAATAATCAATTTCAACAGCAAGCTGTGTAAACTTAGTTACTGTAACTTTTTAGCAACTATTGGTTATGCTTATCTTTAGAAAATGAACTTCAAACAACTCCTCTCCGTTATTGTATTTTGTACCATTACCCTATTTGGCCTAAGCCAACCCCTAGATAACTGGGAAGCGGACAAAATAAAGGTTACACAAGTATCTGGTGCACAAACTATTATGCACGCAGAAGCCCTCTTCGAGGACCGCTGGGACCAACTTCCACAAGCACAGTTTTGGAAAAAAATAATGCTGCTTTCGCCTGATTCTTGCCTGATCAACGTAGCGTCTAACCGCCAAGTACTCGACAAAATGTCTATCCGCGACTGGAACTCCCAAACCGAAGCCGCAAAAGATATCACGCGCCAAGCCCTGCGCACTGCAAATGACCTGCCGAGCGATACCCGCATTTATGTAACTACAGGCAAAAACGATTTTTACCGTTTCAATGAGGTATATCCAAGTTTGGATAAAGGCGTCGCTGCTTTTGAGCGCTACGGCGTAGATCCCTGGTATGCGCAGTCCATTTTATTGATTGAAAGTCCGGCACTCATGCGCAAGTCCTCGACGGGCGCTTATGGAGCGTTTCAGCTCATGCCCAGCGTAGCGCGCTCGATGGGCTTGATCGTGAACAGCACTACCGACGAACGCAAAGATTTTGACCGCTCTGCCTACGGAGCTGCCCAGCTGATCAGACGCTTTTGTATTCCAGAAGCCAAGCGCATTTTAGCCCAACACAACCTCACTTACAACGAAACCGACTTATGGTTTCGCTTATTTGTGCTGCATGTGTATCACGCAGGCGCCATGAATGTTGCTGCTGTTGTAGACAAAATTCAGCCTACAGAAGGCTCGCAAGAACTCATCAAAGCCATGTGGCAAAATAGTGCTGCAGGTTTTGGCAATAACTCGCAAAACTATACGCAGTTAGCTTTGGCCGCACAGCTTATTTTGCACGATATGGTGTACCAAAACTGTACAGAAATTAGCCCTTGTGTAAGTCGTTGACCCAACAAATATGTCCTTCTTGAATGAGAAGCGGCGACGGAAAATTATTTGTATAGAGGCCTCCAGTGCCAAAACCCTGAGGAATCGTTGGTGCATAGCAAGCACCAAATTGCACAATAGCACTGAGGCCAATCGAACTTTCGAGCGCACTGGTGAGCCACCATCCAATGCCCCTTTCCTCTGCCAATTGAATCCATTCCCGAACCCCGCTCAAGCCGCCATGCAAACTTGGCTTCAAAATGATGTATTGCGGCCTAATGGCATCGAGTAAAGCACACTTTTGAGCTAGCTCATTGACGCCAATCAATTCTTCATCTAGAGCAATTGGCACCGGTGTATGCGCGCACAAATGCGTCATTTCATCGACCTGCCCAGCGCTGATTGGCTGTTCAATGCTATGCGTAGCTATTCGTGCCAATTCTTCAAGAACACCACCAATATCTGAAGGTGCAAACGCACCATTGGCATCGACACGAATGGTGAGTTTGTCTACTGATGCATGCGCGCGAAGTTCTTGAAGTAACAATAATTCTTGGGGCCAATCAAGTGAACCAATTTTAAGTTTGACGGTCTGAAAACCACTCGCAATTTTTTCGATAGCTTGGGCGCGCATGTCGGCGAGGGTGCCCATCCAAACCAAACCATTAATAGGAATAGTCGTTTCTTGACGCGTAAAAGCGGTGTCGAATA
>JBIKZM010000167.1:0-4113 GCA_044354735.1 Crocinitomicaceae bacterium | reverse complement strand
TCATCAAACACAAAGTACCTATTGTTTTTACCAGCGCGGGCAACCCCAAAAACTGGACAGAAACCCTGAAAAAAGAAGGCATTACAGTTGTACATGTGGTATCGAGTGTCAAATTCGCCCTAAAGGCCCAAGCCGCTGGTGTCGATGCAATTGTTGCCGAGGGCTTTGAAGCCGGCGGCCACAACGGCCGCGACGAAACCACCACGCTCTGCCTGATTCCGATGGTACGCGATGCCATTCAAATTCCGCTTATTGCCGCCGGCGGCATCGGAGATGGCCGTGCCATGCTGGCCGTCATGAATTTAGGCGCCGATGGCGCCCAAGTGGGCAGCCGCTTTGTAGCCTCCGAAGAGTCTAGCGCGCACCAAAAATTTAAACAAGCAGTCATCGAGAGCCAAGAAGGCGACACGCTGCTGACACTCAAAGAACTCACGCCCGTTCGCTTATTGCGCAATCCGTTTTTTGATCAGGTGCAAGCTGCCTATCAAAATGGGGCGAGCGCTGACGCGCTCGCCACCCTACTCGGCCGCGGCCGAGCCAAAAAAGGGATGTTCGAGGGCGACCTCACGGAAGGTGAACTCGAAATTGGGCAAATTGCCGGCAATTTCGAGTCCATTATGCCCGCTGGTGCCATTGTAAACGAATTCATCACCGATTTCAACGCTGCTTTGGCAGCCCAATCTGCTTTTCAAGTATGATCCACTTTGAGCGTTTTACCCTAGACAACGGCTTGCGGGTGTTGTTCCACAAAGAACCTGCTACGCCAATGGCGGTAGTCAATTTAGTTTACGACGTCGGTGCGCGCGACGAAAACCCCAAGCAAACGGGTTTTGCCCATCTTTTTGAGCACCTCATGTTCGGCGGTTCTGTACACATCCCAGACTTCGATGCGCCACTGCAAGCCGCCGGAGGCCAAAGCAATGCTTTTACCAGCAATGACATCACCAACTATTACAATGTACTGCCCGCACACAACCTCGACACCGCCCTTTGGCTCGAAAGCGACCGCATGCTTTCTTTGGCCTTTACCCCCAAGAGTTTAGAAGTACAGCGCCAAGTTGTCATTGAAGAATTCAAGCAACGCTACCTCAATCAACCCTACGGCGATTCTTGGCTAGAATTGCGCCCACTCGCTTATCAAAAACACCCGTATCGCTGGGCTACCATCGGCAAAAACATCAAGCACATCGCCGATGCCACCATGGACGACGTCCGCGCATTTTTCTACAAACACTACCATCCTGGCAATGCTGTTTTATGCATTGTTGGCAATTTTGAATTGGCTGAAATCCAACAAAAAGTACAGCATTATTTTGGCGACATTCCCGCTCAAACAAAAATGGTACGCCAACTGCCACAAGAACCCATTCAAAAACGCCTCAGACAAAAAGTAATTGTCCGCAACGTTCCAGCCGATTCCTTTTATTACGCTTTTCAAATGGGCAAACGCCTAGACAACGACTATTATCTCGCCGACCTCCTCTCAGACCACCTCAGCAATGAGAAAACCGGCTTGCTTTTTACAGAGTTACAGCGCAAAAAGCGCTTGGTTTCTGAAATCACAGCGTATATCACTGGGTCTATAGACGACGGCTTGTTCGTCATTACCGGGAAAATCAATCCGAACCGCTCTTTAATGGATCTCGACGACGCACTATGGCCCCTGCTTGAAAAATACAAGGCTAAAAAAATGAGTAAACCCTCGCTGCAACAGCTTATTTTAAAGTTGCAAACGGCAAAGGCTTTTCAAGACCAAGGCCTACTGAGCCGCGCCATGAACCTCAGCTTTTTTGAACTCCTTGGCGACGCAGCGCTCATCAATCAAGAAAGTACGCGCTTTACAACTATCCAGACTGCTGATCTTCAAACCTATGCCCAACAACTCTTCGATAAAAATCGCTGCGCGTTGTTGCAAATTCAAGCCCAATTACCATGACGCAACAAACAAACCCTTCAGTGCTCGATAGAAACATTGCACCTCAGTTGCGACCAATAGACCACATCTCTTTTGTAGCACCAGCCATTTACACCTTGAAAAGTGGCGCTAAGCTCTTTTGGCGAAATGGCCTTCAAAATGAAACCAGTAAAATTGAGCTGCACTTTGCCGCAGGTTCAGCCACCGGTGATCCGCTGACTGCCTCCTTGTGTGCAGGTCTATTGATCAACGGCACCGCAGAAAAATCAGCCAAGCAAATCCAAAACGCACTCGATGCAGTGGGCGCCTATTACGACGTCTCCCTGAGTCAAGAAACTGCAGTTGTAACGGTTTATGCGCTCAAAGACCAACTCCTCAAGGCGTATCAAATTTTTCATCAAAGCCTTTTTGCAGCTACCTTCCCTCCAAAAGAACTGCAAGAGCTCGTACATGAGCGCAGTCAAAAATTCAAAGTACAACAACAAAAAGTGAGTTTTATGGCCCAGCGCCATTTTCAACGTAGCCTTTTTGCCGGCTCAGTTTATGCGCAACAAATCCAAATAGAGGACTTCCAAAACGCCGACCGCTCAGCGATTCAAGCTTTTCACCAACAACATTACCTCAACGGACTTAAAAAAGTTTTCCTAATTGGTGATATTTCAGAAGAGACCCTCCAAGCTTTTCAAGTCTTATTGAATGCCTTTGAAAGTCAAATTGCAGCGCGCAGTGCGTTCGTATGGCAACCCGAGCAAGGCGCTACCCACATTGAGCATGAAGGTGCGGTGCAGAGTGCAGTGCGCATTGGCCGACCACTCTTTAATAAAACGCATCCAGACTTCTGTGCTTTTAGCGTGCTCAATACCATTCTTGGCGACTACTTTGGCAGCCGCCTCATGAGCAACATCCGCGAAGACAAGGGTTACACCTATGGTATTGGTTCACACATCGTAGAAAACAACAACTTCGGGTATTTGGTGATCGGGACAGAGGTCGGCGTCCAAACAAGAATCGCCACTTTTACAGAAATTCAAAAAGAATTTGAACGCCTCCAAACCGAACTGGTGCCTGCTGAAGAACTCGAACTCGTTAAAAGTTACCTCATGGGTCAGTTGCTCAAAAGTGCCGATGGCCCTTACGCAATGCTCGATCTTTTTGCAAACGTAGAAACAATGGGTCTAGACCTCAGTTATTATGATCGTTATATCACTGAAATAAAAGCAGTTGACGCGCATAAACTGCAAGAAATGGCCAAGCGTTACCTCAATTGGGAAGAAATGCTCATCATTTCTGCCGGATAGCAACCTTTTGTGGGCTACGTCGTTATACTAAAACAGTAAAAAAAACGTTATTCAACGGATGTTTAGAGCACTTATTGTAGGGTTATTTCTTCACTTGGCTTTGCTTGGCCACGCCTCCCATGTCATGGGCGGAGAAATCACCTACAAACATCTCGGTAGCGGCACTTACCAATTCGAACTTGTTTTTTACCGCGACTGCAATGGCGCCGACGTCAATGCCGTCTCCGAGACCCTCCGCGTCTGGAACCACCCTACCCTCAGCGCTATTCCTGTACTATTTGTACAGCGCCAAGATTTATCGCCAAGCTGTACGCAAGTACCCGGCGGCGCTGGTCCACTGCTTTGCGGCACAGGCAACAACGGCGGAAACGGCATTGGTGCTATTGAAAAAGTCATTTACCGCAGCGCGCCAATTGCCCTAAGCGGCACACCTCCTGCCCAAGGTTGGGCCTTTACTTACGAAAACTTTTCGCGCAGCGGCGCCCTCACCAACCTCAGTAACCCCTCTACCTATGGCATGACACTCGTGGCCAAAATCTTTAACTTGGCCCAACCCGACGACTCTCCAATTTTCAATGAAGACCCCAATTTTGTAACTTGCGCAGGGCTCCCGTACCAATACAACGCAGCAGTAAGCGATGCCAACCAAGACTCCCTGCACTTTGAATTCGGCGTGCCTTACGATCAATTCCCGACAGGCGCCTACAACCCACCTGCCAATCCAGCGCCCATTCCTTTTGTCAGTGGCTTCAGTTTTGCAAGCCCAACTCCAGGCACCTCCATTAACGCAAGTAATGTACCTGCGGTGCTCAATGCGCTCAACGGCAACTTCACCTTCAATAGTTTTACAATTGGCAATTACGCTGTTAAAATTGTAGTCAAAGCATATCGCGCTGGCAT